>CACWJQ010000001.1 GCA_902761225.1 uncultured Lachnospiraceae bacterium
AGCTGGATAGTCATAGGCATTGTCCTGATACTGTGCCTGATACTTACAGCGGGCATGAGGGTGAACAACATTTCCAGAAGACAGGCTCTTGCGGAGTGGCTGGTCGAAAAAGGTGAGGGACTTGTGGAAAGCATGGTGGGAGAAGAAGGAAGGGAATATGTCCCCTACCTTCTGTCCGTCTTGATATTCATAGGACTTTCAAACTGCATCGGTCTCATAGGGTTCAAGCCTCCGACCAAGGATCTTAATGTAACCGCAGCACTTGCGATAATGAGTATAGTTCTGGTGCAGGCGGCTGCGATACGCAGAAAGAGCATCGGCGGATGGATAAAGGGCTTTACGCAGCCTGTGGCCCTGGTAACGCCGATCAATATACTGGAGCTTGGGATCAAGCCGCTTTCGCTGTGCATGCGACTGTTCGGAAACGTACTCGGTGCGTTCGTTATCATGGAGCTTTTAAAGGCTGTGATCCCGGCGGTGGTCCCTGCTGTATTTTCACTGTATTTTGATATTTTCGACGGATTCCTGCAGGCATATGTATTCGTATTCCTTACGGGAATGTATATAAAAGAAGCTATTGAGTGACATGAATCTATAAATGATGATCTGATTAAGGAGGATCCAAAATGATAGCACTTGGAGCAAGTATTGCGGCACTTGGATGTATCGGAGCAGGCGTAAGCCTCGGAATAGCTACGGCTAAGGCATGTGATGCATGTGCACGTCAGCCTGAAGCCGACGGCAAGATAATGAAGCTTCTTATTCTCGGAGGTGCTCTTGCCGAGGCAACAGCCATTTATTCTTTCGTTATCGGAGTTATGATCATCCTGTTCCTTAAATGAGCGGCTGAAGATTCCATACCGGGTTTAAGAGGTGCGAAATGCTCAGATTAGATATTAATTTACTGTTTACGATAATCAATGTTCTTCTCATGTTTATCGTCGTGAAGGTTTTCCTGATACGGCCTGTTCACAAGATCCTTGATAAACGCAGGGAAGAGATTGGATCAAAATATGCGGAAGCCGACAGGATAACCGAAGAGGCGCTTACTTCCAAGAAGGAATATGAAGAATCCATCAAAAACATCGAGGAAGAGAAGGAGCGCCGCTTTGCCGAGGCCAGAAACCAGGCAAACAGCGAGTATGACAGAATGATCGAACAGGCAAGAAAGGAATCTGACAGGATAATCGCAACAGCCAAGAAAGAGGCTGAAGAGGAGCGTCAGATCAGACTTAAGAAAGCCAACCAGGAGATCACCGATATAGTGGCCAGAGCCACTGAGAGGATCGTTACTGCCGATCAGAACGACGATATGAACAAAGAACTGTATGACAGATTCCTTGAGCAGGCTAAGTAAGGGAGAATCGCGATATGAGTAAGAAACCGGGATTCCAGGTGGTGCTGTATTATGTTACTCCCCCTACGGCTGAGCAGCTTCAGGGAATCTGGAATTTTGTTCTCGGAAAATATGTAAATGATGAAAGAACGGCGGAGGATATAGATTTTTCCGTTGAGGAAGATGAGACTCTCGGAGGAGGATTTATCCTTAAGTGCGGAAATGAGGTCTATAACTGGAGTACCAGAGGAAGACTGGGACAGTTCAATGAAAAGCTCCAGCAGATAAGACGTAAGGTGGGTGCTGATGAGGATGTCATCTCCATCCTCAAGACCACTGCCGATGAGTTCAGACTGGCCGCACGCTTCAGAAGGTCGGGATATGTCATCTCTGCAGGTGACGGTATTGCCAGGGTTAAGGGACTCGAACGTGCAGAGTATGGTGAGATACTTATCTTTGCAAACGGTCTCAAGGGCATGGTGCAGGATATCAGAAAAGATGACTGCGGTGTCATATTGTTCGGCAGGGATACGGAGATACGGGTATATGATGAGGTTGCAAGAACCGGTCTTAGAGCAGGTGTTCCCGTAGGAGATGCACTTCTTGGAAGAGTCCTGAACGCACTCGGTGAACCGATAGACGGCGGTGCGGAATTCGAAGCCGAAGGATACAGACCGATCGAGTCACCGGCTCCTTCCATTACGGCAAGACAGCCTGTTGATACTCCCCTTGAAACGGGAATACTTTCCATTGACTCCATGTTCCCCATCGGAAGAGGACAGAGAGAGCTGATAATAGGAGACAGGCAGACAGGCAAGACTTCAATCGCGATCGATACGATCATCAATCAGAAGGGCAAGGGCGTAAAGTGCGTATACGTTGCCATAGGACAGAAAGCCTCAACCATCTCACAGCTTGTAAATACCCTGAAGAAAAACGGAGCCATGGATTATACGGTCATCATTTCATCCACCGCATCGGATCCCGCACCTCTTCAGTTTATCGCGCCTTATGCCGGAACATCCATTGCTGAATTCTTCATGAACAAGGGTGAGGATGTGCTGATAGTCTACGATGATCTGTCGAAGCATGCAGTGGCCTACAGAGCCCTGTCGCTTCTGCTTGAAAGAAGCCCGGGACGTGAGGCTTATCCCGGAGATGTCTTCTATCTGCATTCGAGACTGCTTGAAAGAAGTGCAAGACTGAGCGATGAGCTCGGTGGCGGATCCATAACCGCACTTCCGATCATTGAGACCCAGGCAGGTGATGTCTCTGCATATATTCCCACCAATGTAATCTCCATCACTGACGGCCAGATATACCTTGAGAGCGATCTGTTCTTCCTCGGATTCAGGCCCGCGGTCAATGTGGGACTGTCGGTATCCAGAGTTGGCGGTGCCGCACAGACAAAGGCCATGAAGAAGGCTGCAGGTTCAGTCAGGATAGATCTTGCACAGTACAGGGAGATGGAGGTGTTCACACAGTTCTCATCGGATCTTGACGAAGCAACGAAGAACCAGCTGCGTCACGGAAGACTTCTAATGGAACTGTTAAAACAGCCTCTCGGACATCCCAGATCGATGGTGGATCAGGTTATGATGCTCACGGCAGTCAATTCGGGAGTGATAGATACCCTCCCTCTTGAGAAGATACATGAGTTCATGCAGCTGTATCTGAACAGGGTGCGTGAAGAGGAACAGACTATAGTACATGATATAGAGCTGCTCGGTGTGCTTAACGACGATGAGAAATATTTCCTCGTCCGCAAGGCAGAGAGCATGCTTCAGGAATTCATGAGCATAAAAGAGTGATATGGCCGGACTAAGAGAGATATCCGGGCGCATAAGAAGCGTCAGGGATACGATGAAAATCACAAATGCCATGTATATGATCTCCTCCACCAAGCTGCGTAAGGCTAAGAAGGATGCGGAGCTTAATAATCCATACTTTGAAGCCATGCAGGAGATGCTCATTAATATCATGAACACCTCGGATCATCTTGAGCATCCCTACACCGACAGGAGAACCGATAAGAAACGTGAAGACCGCATTCATGCGGTTATCGTTGTAACGGCAGACAAGGGACTTGCGGGAGCATATAACCATAATGTCCTGAAGTTCACGGAAGAGAAGTTCCTTAGGGGTAAAGAGAATATCAGGCTCTTTGTTGTCGGTGAAGCCGGGAGACAGTATTACGCAAGCAGGAAGGTCCATCTGGAGGGTCAGTTCAAATATACAGCCCAGAATCCCACACTGCACAGGGCAAGGGTTATATGTGATGAGATGATAGATGAATTCATCTCCGGAAGATGCGACGATGTCTCGATAGTATACACGGGAATGAAGGACCAGCTCACCACGGAGCCCAGGGTCATGCATCTTCTTCCCATTGTTCCGGAAGAGGTGGACGGAAGGATCTATACAGAGGGAGATTACAGTGACGATCTGAACTTTCTTCCCTCGGCATCCAAGGTAATGGATATCGTTGTGCCCGATCTGCTCATGGGATACATATTCAGCGTACTGGTCGAATCGTACTGCTGTGAACAGAACGACCGCATGCTTGCCATGGATGCGGCAGACAGGAATGCTTCCGAGATGATCAGGGATCTCTCGGTGCAGTACAACAGGGAAAGACAGGCAATGATCACTCAGGAGATAACCGAGGTCGCATCCGGAGCCAAGGCTCAGAGGAGGGCAAAGGCCCGGAGGGAAAGCAGGGAATGAAGAATATCACCAGCAAGGGAACAGGTACTATAGTCCAGGTGATGGGCCCCGTTGTGGACGTGGAATTTACACCCGATGTAAAGCCGTTCATCAGGGATGCCCTTACGGTCAGAGTGGACGATGAGACAAGGGTCATGGAAGTGGCCCAGCTTCTTGACGGCAATACAGTGAGATGTATCATGCTGTCTGCTTCGGAGGGGCTTTCCAAGCATATGGAGGTGGAAGCTACCGGAGGACCCATAAGTGTTCCGGTGGGTGAGCTCACTCTCGGAAGACTTTTTAATGTCTTAGGTGAGACGCTTGACGGCAAGGGACAGCTTCAGAATGCTGAGAGATGGTCCATACACCGCGATGCCCCTTCATTTGAAAATCAGAGTCCCGCCATTGAGATACTCGAGACGGGCATCAAGGTCATCGATCTTCTTGCGCCTTATGCAAAGGGCGGAAAGGTCGGACTTTTCGGCGGAGCCGGAGTCGGCAAGACGGTACTGATCCAGGAACTCATAACCAATATCGCAACAGAGCACGGCGGTTACTCCATATTTACCGGAGTCGGTGAGAGGTCCAGAGAGGGTAACGATCTCTGGAGAGAGATGGGGGAATCCGGAGTACTGGGGAAAACAGCACTGGTATTCGGACAGATGAACGAACCCCCCGGGGCCAGGATGAGGGTTGCCGAGACAGGGCTTACCCTTGCGGAGTATTTCAGAGATGTAAAGCACAAGGATGTACTCCTGTTCATTGACAATATATTCAGGTTCGTCCAGGCGGGAAGCGAGGTCTCGGCTCTCCTTGGACGTATGCCTTCTGCGGTGGGATACCAGCCGACTCTTGCAACGGAGCTTGGCGAACTGCAGGAGAGGATAGCATCCACCAGGGACGGAAGTATCACTTCGGTCCAGGCGGTATATGTTCCTGCGGACGATCTTACCGATCCTGCACCTGCCACCACCTTTGCGCATCTTGATGCAACCACAGTTCTTTCGAGGAAGATAGTGGAGATGGGTATCTATCCTGCGGTGGATCCTCTTGAGTCCACATCAAGGATACTTGAAGCGGACGTGGTGGGTGAAGAGCATTACAATACCGCAAGAAGCGTTCAGGCCACTCTTCAGAACTATAAGGAGCTGCAGGATATAATCGCCATACTGGGAATGGATGAGCTTTCCGAGGATGACAAGCTCACAGTGTACAGGGCGCGTAAGATACAGAAATTCCTGTCGCAGCCCTTCCATGTTGCGGAGAATTTCACGGGAGTCAAGGGAGTGTATGTTCCGCTTTCGGAGACGATCAGGGGATTTAATGCCATTCTGTCCGGCAGCATGGATGATTATCCCGAGAACGCATTTTTTAATGTCGGCACAATAGATGATGTGGTAAAAAAAGCGGAGACATTATAGGATGAGCGATGTTTTTCATCTGAAAATCTTAGCCATTGAGAAGACCTTCTATGACGGGGATGCCATATCCCTGAATTTCCAGGCTTTCGACGGAGCATATCAGATACTGGCATCTCACGAACCTGTCGTCATGGCTGTGAAGGAAGGCATAATGCGCTTCCGCGTAAGGGATGACAAAGGTGACGAGGTTGTAAAGACCGGAGTTAACGGACTTGGACTTGTCAATATCACAAGGGACATGGTGCTGGTGCTTGTCGACTCCATAGAGGCCCCCGAGGATATAGACAGGGCAAGGGCTGAGGCTGCGCTTAAGCGTGCCATGGAACAGCTCAGACAGGATCAGAGCATCCAGGAATATGAGCAGAGCAAAGCTTCGATGGCAAGAGCGATGCTGAGGCTCTCGCAGGCCGGCAATCCTTTTGACGGACACGGAGAAAGATAAAGAGTGAATGTGATATACTGGGCGGGTGATTCAACCGTCCAATCCAACAATATATATACTTTTCCCCAGACGGGGCTCGGACAGGAGCTTGGCAGGTATTTAAAGCTGGGCATCATCATTGATAACCATGCCAAAAACGGCCGCAGCACAAAGAGCTTTCTTGATGAGGGAAGATTTGGTAAAATAGTGGACGGTCTGTCCCGGGGGGATTTTCTTTTCATCCAGTTCGGACATAATGACGAGAAGAAGGAAGATCCTTCGAGGTATACAGAACCCTTCGGAGAATACTATAGAAACCTTAAGTTCATGGCTGATGCGGCATTCTCCAAGGGAGCGCATCCGGTTCTTATAACTCCCCTTGAAAGAAGGAAGTTCGAAGACGGCAGACTCTGCAGCGAGGCTCATGCCGAATATGTGAAGGCAATGAAGAAGCTGGCTTTGGATGAGGGGATCCCGCTTATAGACCTTAATGCCAAAAGCCGCAGGGCACTGGAAGATGCGGGGGACGTAAAGAGCAGGCAGTGGTATGTGCACGTTCCCGCAGGAGTGTATGAGGCATTCCCTGACGGAAAAGAAGATGACACACATCTGAGCCTTATGGGTGCGGTATTTTACTCCGGCCTTATAGCTGAAGGGCTCAGGGAACTGGGCGGTATATACGCGGAGCTTCTGGCAGATGATGCGGAAGCAGAGCATATCTGAGATCAGATGACACAGGTGCAGACATAGTAACAGACGGCAAAACGCCGTGTAATATAATCAGATTTAGACAGGAGATCTTTGAAAATGGGTTCCGGAAATATTGAATCAGAAATCAACCGCCGTCGTACCTTTGCGATAATCTCGCATCCCGACGCAGGTAAAACAACACTGACGGAGAAGTTCCTTCTCTACGGTGGTGCCATCAATCTTGCAGGAAGCGTAAAGGGTAAGGCGACAGCAAGACATGCAGTCTCTGACTGGATGGAGATAGAAAAGCAGCGTGGTATATCCGTTACTTCCTCCGTTCTTCAGTTCGAATATGACGGATACTGCATCAACATACTCGATACTCCGGGACACCAGGATTTCTCAGAAGATACCTACAGAACACTTATGGCAGCGGATTCCGCAGTCATGGTGATCGACGGTTCCAAGGGCGTTGAGGCACAGACAAGAAAACTGTTCAAAGTCTGTGTGATGCGCCATATCCCCATATTCACATTTATCAATAAGCTGGACCGTGATGCGATGGATACCTTTGACCTTCTCGATGACATTGAGAAGGAACTTGGCATTGCAACATGTCCCGTCAACTGGCCCATAGGCTCCGGAAAAAGCTTCCAGGGCGTATATGACCGCGACTCCAAGACTGTCATTAAATACTCCGATACCGAGAAGGGTACTAAGGAAGGAAATGCAGAGGTTGTTTCCGTTGCCGATGAAGCAGCCATGCGTGCTCTTATAGGTGACGAAGCATCGGATAAGCTTCTGGGAGAGATGGAACTCCTTGACGGAGCGGGAGCGGATTTTGATCTCGATGCTGTCAGAGCGGGAGAACTGACACCTGTGTGCTTTGGTTCCGCACTCACTAATTTCGGTGTGGAGATATTCCTCAAACACTTCCTGAACATGACCACTTCACCTCTTTCAAGGGAGGCTTCAAACGGCGCGGGTGAAAGGATCATTGTTGATCCCGCGAAGAATGATTTTTCTGCATTTGTGTTCAAGATACAGGCCAACATGAACAAAGCCCACAGAGACAGAGTGGCTTTTATGAGGATCGTATCCGGAAGATTTGATGCCGAGAAGGAAGTGAAGCACATTGCAACAGGTAAGACCATGAGACTTTCACAGCCCCAGCAGATCATGGCTGATGAGAGGAAGATACTGTCCGAGGCATACGGCGGGGATATAATCGGTGTGTTCGATCCCGGTATATTCTCCATTGGTGATACGGTATGTGCTCCTTCCATGAGTGTTAAGTTCGACGGTATCCCCACCTTTGCACCCGAGCACTTCTGCAGAGTGCATCTTATGGACACCATGAAGAGAAAGCAGTTCGTAAAGGGCGCAACGCAGATAGCCCAGGAAGGCGCCATCCAGATATTCACCGAACTGTCCGGAACCATGGAGGACGTCATCGTGGGAGTGGTAGGTGTCCTCCAGTTCGATGTGTTCAAGTACCGTATGGAGAACGAATACAATGTAGAGGTAAGGATGGATTCCCTTCCCTACGAGCACATAAGATGGATATCCAATCCCGGCGAGGTCGATGTGGAGAAGCTCTCCGGAACTTCCGACATGAAGAAGGTCAGGGACATGAAGGGCAATCCTCTGCTCCTGTTTGTCAATGAGTGGAGCGCCCAGATGACCATCGACAGGAACAAGGGACTTGAGCTGGCCGATTTTTCAAGGAATTGATCGTACCCCGTTCACCGGAATTAGCAAAAACACCTCATTTATGGTATAGTATCCATGTATGGGTTTTTATGAAAAGAAACAGTCGAAAGGAGACTTTAAAATGGCTGCTATCAGAGAAAAGAAGGTCAAAGAGCCTAAGAATACTACAGAGAAGTCCGGCATCTCACTGGGAACCAGTGCGGGAAACGGACATGTCTTTATTGCGGATGCCGTTGTTGCGGAGATCGCAGCACTTGCTGCAAGCGAGGTTGAGGGAGCATCAGGCATAGGCGAGAAGACCAAGAACAGATCACTCATCAAGGCTGAGATCGCAGGTACCAATGTCAGGATATCAATGATCATCACCACAAGATTCGGATATCCGATCCCTGCCACATGCCAGGCTGTCCAGTCAAAGGTTAAGACATCTGTTGAGAATATGACTGGTCTTACATGTACCGACGTTAATATCAGAGTAAGCGGAGTAGAGGTCTGACGTGGAAGCAGAAGCTAGAAAGAGCATGACAAGACACGCATTGCGGGACAGGGTCTTCGGACTTGTGTTCCGCATTGAGTTTTATCCTAAGGATGAACTTGAGGAACAGATTGAAAGCTACATCGAGAGTTCACAGGAGGAATTTCTTCCCGAGGATCTCGAGTACATAGTATCCAAGTTTAGGAGCGTTGCGGATAAGATCGAAGAGGTGGATGCCGCAATAGATAAATGTGCCGTAGGCTGGACCAGATCCCGTATGGGAAAATGCGAACTGGCAGCACTCAGACTTGGCATTTACGAGATGCTCTATGATGATGACATTCCCGTCAGCGTTGCCATGGATGAGGCAGTGGAGATAGCCAAGACATACGGTGATGCAACCGGCGGAGCATTCGTCAATGCGATACTGACCAAGGTCAAGGAACAGTACATTAAAGCTTAAGGGCAGATATTAAATGGCTTACAGCGTTTCGGAGCTTGTACAGAATCTTAATACCGCAATAAGGCTCAGTAACACTCTCACACGGATCGAGATAGAAGGAGAGATAATCGGCTATCACGGTCCCAACAGGAACGGTCATATATATTTCGACCTTAAGGATGACAGATCCATCATAAAGTGCATGATGTTCAGCAGCAGGTGCACCCGTGAGTATATGGATATCATCCGTGAGGGAGCACATGTGTCTTTATACGGGAGCCTGAATTACCATCAGCAGTTCGGGCTTTCTTTTGTATTTGAGAGAATATCCGATGGAGGAGAAGGCGCAAGGATGAGAGCACTCCTGGAACTCAGGCGGGAACTTGAGGAACTGGGAATGTTTGACGAGATGTACAAAAAGCCCATCCCCAGATTTCCGCGCACCATCGGACTTATAACATCCTCTTCAGGAGCAGCCATAGGTGATGTGGTCACCAATGCAAGAAGGAACGATCCTTTTGTCCGGATCATAGTTGCTCCGGCCCTTATGGAAGGTGAAGGCGCCGCGCAGGAGGTTGCTTCTGCCATAAGACGTCTTGATGAATACGGTCCGGATGTGATCCTTCTTACAAGGGGAGGCGGCTCCAAGGACAGCCTCTGGACGTTTAATGAAAGAGTGGTGGCACAGGCTGTTTTTGACTGCAGTACCCCAATAGTCTCCGCCATAGGGCATGACAGGGATACATCCATTGCCGATGATATCGCGGACCATCATGAATCCACCCCTACAGGCGCGGCAATGGTTCTGACGGCAGGTACAGGGAGTCTCATCTCATATCTTGAGAGTGCTCCTTCCGAAATGCTTACACTGATGAACAGGCATATAAGGGAGAGCAGG
Organism: uncultured Lachnospiraceae bacterium; assembly: GCA_902761225.1. Classification (GTDB taxonomy): domain Bacteria; phylum Bacillota; class Clostridia; order Lachnospirales; family Lachnospiraceae; genus AC2028. Next base: position 10,103 of record CACWJQ010000001.1, read on the forward strand.
AATCTCCTCAAAAACTATTCCTCGGCAGTTAAGTACGGATCACCGGAGAACAGACTGGAGCGCAGGAAGAAGGAACTGGAAAAATACAGGATAAGCCTTGTCAATTCCATGAAGCTGACGCTGAGATCCGCTGAGGGAAAGTTTGACAGATACAGGGTAAAGCTGCCGCAGATGATGGATTCATCCCTTAAAAAGGCAGTCAGGAGAAGGGATATTATCGCAGGTAAGCTTGAAGGACTTTCACCTGTGGGAAGACTTAAGAGCGGCTTTTCGTATGTAACGGATGATAAAGGCAGGAATATCCGGTCGATAGAAGGACTTAAGCCCGGTGATGTTCTTAGCATAAATGTCCTCGACGGAGAGATAACCTCATCAGTTACGGGGACCGGTAAGACAGAGAAGATCACAGACCGCATCTGAATATGCACAGATAGATCTGATATACACGGAGGAAACAGATGGCAGCAAAGTCAGCAAAGGAAACTGAAGAAAGAGAACTTACGCTGGAAGAGAATTTTGACCTGCTGGAAGAAGTGACCGAAAGACTGCAATCAGATGACCTTCCTCTTGAGGAGGCATTTGAAAATTATAAAAAGGGCATGGATCTGATCAAAAAGTGTTCCGAACAGATAGACATGGTGGAGAAGGAAGTGCTTAAGCTTAATTCCGATATGTCTGTGGAGAGCATGTAACGCGGTCTCAGACCGGGCCCGGAGGGAAATCTCAAGTGGACAATCTTTTATTTGAAAGAGAACTTAAGAACCGTACCGAAAATGCGGAGAATGTTGTGATGAAGTATCTTCCTGATCCGGAGGAAAAGCTTCAGCACACGGTCATCGAGGCTATGGACTATTCGGTCACCGTAGGAGGAAAGCGGCTCCGCCCCCTTCTTATGCAGGAGACCTACCGCATGTTCAGGGGACAGGATGAGATAGTGGAGCCCTTCATGGCTGCCATAGAGATGATACATACCTATTCTCTTATCCATGACGATCTTCCCTGCATGGACAATGATACCCTGAGAAGGGGACATGAGACCACCTGGAAGAAATACGGAGATGCGATGGCGGTGCTTGCGGGTGACGGACTCCTCAACTATGCGTATGAAACGGCGCTTAAGAGCTTTGATCTTATCGAAAAAGAAGGCGCGCAGTATGAAGTCAGCTCCGAGACCATTGCGTCGAGATATCAGTCCTGTGCCAAGGCTGTCACGGTCCTTGCCGATAAGGCGGGAATATGGGGCATGGTGGGAGGCCAGTGCCTTGATGTTGAAGCAGAGAAGAAGGATATGGTCCTTTCGGAGGAAGAACTCCTTTTTATACATGAACACAAGACAGCAGCTCTTATACAGGCATGCTTCATGATAGGAGGCGTACTTGCGGGAGCGGGCAGGAGACAGATAGAGAGACTTGAGAAGATAGGATATAACGTTGGAGTTGCGTTCCAGATAAGGGATGACATGCTCGATGTTATAGGCACGACTGAGGAACTGGGCAAGAATACCGGCTCCGATGAAAAAGACGGCAAGAAGACCTATGTAACGATCCACGGTCTCGAAGAATCAGCAGCAGAGGAGAAGAGACTTACCGAAGAGGCACTGGAGCTTCTTGACGCTCTCCCCGGCAAGCATGATTTCATGGTGGAGCTGATACTTTCACTTCTTGGAAGACGAAATTAAAATGATCCTTGATGAGATAAATAAGACCGGTGATATCAAGAATATACCGGATGAAAATCTGAATAGTCTGGCATCAGAGATAAGGGAGTTCCTCATAGATAAGGTCAGTAAGACCGGAGGACATCTGGGTGCCAATCTCGGCGTTGTGGAGCTTACCATGGCGCTTCATCTTGAGCTTGACCTTCCGAAGGATAAGATAATCTGGGATGTAGGGCATCAGGCTTATACCCACAAGATATTAACAGGCAGAAAGGAAGGCTTTGACAGTCTTCGCAAATACGGCGGACTCAGCGGTTTTCCCAAAGCATGTGAAAGTGACTGTGACTGCTTTGATACAGGTCACAGTTCCACCTCCATCTCTGCCGGACTCGGAATGGTATGTGCAAGAGATCTGAGAGGAAGCGATGAGACGATAGTCTCGGTTATAGGCGACGGATCCCTTACCGGAGGAATGGCATTTGAAGCCCTCAATAATGCGGGACGCTTCGATACCAACTTCATCATCATCCTGAATGACAATAACATGTCCATCTCAGAGAACGTGGGAGGTATCCCCAAGTACCTGAACTCCATACGTACATCCAACGGTTATCTTGGACTCAAGGAAAGCGTATATAAGAAGATCATAGACAAGCCCTGGGGCGATGATGTGGTCGGCAAGATAAGGAGAGCCAAGAACAGCTTCAAATCCCTTATGGTGCCCGCAGGTATGATGTTCGAGGAAATGGGTATCGTATACCTTGGCCCCGTTGACGGACATAATATAAAGGCAATGAGAAATGCCATAAGAGAGGCGAGACGATTTAAGCGTGCGGTCCTTATCCATGTCCTTACCAAAAAAGGCAACGGATTTGCACCTGCCGAAAAGCATCCCGCCAGATTCCATGGCACGGAACCCTTCGACGTTACTAACGGAGTTCCTCTCAATCACAGAACCGTGGCCGGATGGACGGATATCTTCTCAACCGTCATGTTTAAGCTTGGTGAGAAGGATGACAGGATTGTTGCCGTTACTGCGGCTATGGCTGAAGGCTGCGGATTAAAGCGTTTCAGGAATAAATTCCCCGACAGATTCTTTGATGTGGGAATTGCGGAACAGCATGCAGTGACATTTGCGGCGGGACTTGCAAAGGGAGGGTATAAGCCTGTTTTTGCAGTGTATTCGTCATTCCTGCAGAGGGGCTACGATCAGGTACTCCACGATGTATGCCTGCAGAATCTTCATGTTGTGTTCGCCATAGACAGAGCAGGTCTTGTGGGGGCTGACGGAGAGACTCACCAGGGTGTTTTCGACCTTTCATATCTGACACAGATTCCCAACATGGTGGTCTGCTCACCCAAGAATAAATGGGAGCTTTCAGATATGCTCAAGTTCGCTGTATCCTATGACGGCCCCATAGCTGTCAGATATCCGAGGGGTACGGCTTATGCCGGACTTGAGGAGTTCAGGGAAAATGTAAGCCTCGGAAAGAGCGAGTGGATATACAGGGAAGATGAGATATGCCTTATAGCTGTGGGTGAGATGGTTGAGACGGCAGAGCAGGTAAGGGATATCCTTAAAGGCGAGGGTCACAGGGTAAGCCTTGTCAACGCCAGGTTCGTAAAGCCTTTAGACAGGGAGATGATACTTGAAAGCTGCCGTGATCATAAGCTTTTAGTGACCCTTGAAGATAATGTCATTACAGGAGGCTTTGGATCTGCGGTGCTTGATGTGCTTGCAGAGGAAGGCTGTCATAAGGATGTGCTTACCATGGGTGTTCCTGACAGGTTCATACGTCACGGAAGCGTTCCCGAACTTAAGAAGGAGATCGGACTCGATCCCGAAAGCATTGCTGACCGGATAAGAAAGAAGCTGTCTGCGGAAACCTGATATGAAAGAAAGACTTGATGTGATACTTGTTAATATGGGACTTGCCCCTTCAAGGGAAAAGGCAAAGGCTCTGATCATGGCCGGCGAAGTATTTATCGACGGCGAGAGAGAGGACAAAGCCGGAGCTTCCTTTGACCCGGAGGGCAGGAATATAGAGGTCAGATCCAGGCAGCTTAAGTATGTGAGCAGAGGCGGGTTCAAGCTTGAGAAGGCAATGGAAGTCTGGGGGTTCGATCTTACCGGACTTGTGTGCATGGATATAGGTTCATCTACCGGAGGATTTACTGACTGCATGCTCCAGAATGGGGCATCCAGGGTCTACTCGGTTGATGTGGGAAAGGGACAGCTGGACTGGAAGCTCAGAAATGATGACAGGGTTGTGGTTATGGAGCAGACCAACTTCCGCTTTCTGACACCTGCGGATATTCCGGAGAAGATAGATTTTGCCAGTGTTGATGTATCCTTCATATCTCTTGATAAGATACTGATCCCCGCAAGAAACCTCCTGAAGGATGGGGGAAGGATAGTGGCACTTATAAAGCCCCAGTTCGAAGCCGGCAAGGGCAAGGTGGGCAAGAACGGTGTTGTAAGGGACACCCGGACTCATACTGATGTCATAACAAGGACGATCAGTTTTGCGGACTTTGTTGGATTCGATGTCCTCGGAATTGACTTTTCCCCCATAAAGGGGCCGGAAGGAAATATCGAGTATCTTATGAATCTTGTGAAAAAAGAAAATATTTCCGAAGAGCTGCTTTCATACAGCGAGAAGGAAGCGATAGATGCATTTGAGGAAAGCAGGGCATCCGGAAAATGGCTTGCGGATTCCCCGGAGTGGGAGAGCAGATGCAGTGAACTTGCAGGAAGATCACATACGGAGCTTGACTGATGAAAAGAGTTCTCATCTATACTAACGAACATAAGGATCCGGACGGAGCATACACCAAGAGAGTTGCTGATCATTTTGCCGCAAAGGGCGTGGCTTCGGATGTTATCATCTCCGATATAAGGCGCACGGAGGATAAGGATGCTGAGATAGATCAGGGAAGATCCGACTATGACTGTATCATTGTCCTTGGGGGAGACGGTACGGTGCTTCAGGCTGCAAGAGAGGCATGGAGACTGGATATTCCCATGGTTGGAGTGAACCTCGGCAAGCTTGGATTCCTTACCGAGATAGAGACATCTGCCATGGAACAATCCTTTGACAGACTGTTGGTCGGGGACTTCTATACCGAGAAGAGGATGATGCTCAGGGGGGAAGTCATTAAGGCAAACGGGGAGAAGATAAGTGGCAGATCCCTTAACGATATAGTCATAAGCAGATACGGGGGAATGAATCAGATCGTACTTCCGGTGTATGTCAACGGACAGTTCCTTCATGAGTACAGAGGGGATGGGATCATAGTCACGACTCCCACCGGATCGTCCGGATACAATCTGTCGGCAGGCGGTCCCATAGTAGAGCCTTCATCCGATGTCATGGTTCTCACATCCATATGTTCACACTCACTGAATCATGCGTCCATAATCCTTTCGGCGGACGATCAGATCGAAGTAAGACTTCCGGAAGACGGCCTGATACAAAGACAGATAGAGCTCTCCTTTGACGGAAGTCTGCGTGTTCTGATCGGTGACGGTGATACCGTCAGGATAAGAAGATCGGAGAAGCACACAAGGTTCATCAAACTGAACGATATGAGTTTCCTTGAAACACTCCACAAAAAACTCGGAGATGCCTGATGCTTAAAAAAGAAGCGAGACAAAAGGTAATAATAGACCTTATCGAGAATAACGATATAGCAACACAGGAAGAACTCTGCGAACTGCTTGAAAGAGAAGGGTACAAGGCAACACAGGCCACCGTTTCAAGAGATATCAGGGAACTTGCACTGACCAAGATGCCTTCGGAAAAGAAAGGGCAGAAATATGTCAGGATAAAGCAGTCATCCGGGGCAATGGAACAGAAATATTCCAGAGTTCTGAGGGACGGCTTTGTTGCTATGGATAAGGCTCAGAGTATACTGGTCCTGCGCACCGTTTCCGGAATGGCGATGGCGGTGGGAGCCGCAATAGATGCAATGCATCTTGAGGAAGTATCCGGATGTATCGCCGGTGATGATACGGTGATGCTTGCCATAAGAGATGCGGGATCTGTCGATACGTTAATGGCAAAGATTAAGGAAATCGTGAATCCTTAAGACATATAACCTGTGGTATCCAAGGCCGTCGGAAAAGGCGGATGAAAAATGCTCAAGAATCTACATGTTAAAAATTTGGCTCTGATAGAAGATGCGGATATCGAATTTTCCGAAGGACTCAATATCCTTACCGGTGAGACCGGCGCGGGAAAGTCACTTCTCATGGGATCTGTTCTCATGGCACTGGGTTCAAGGTTCGATATGTCAATGATCAGAAAGGGTGCGGACAGCGCATCCGTCGAGCTTGTGTTTGATGAGATAGGGGATAAGGCACTTTCTATTCTGGAAGAACTGGAGATTCCCGTGGAAGATGACGGGAGTGTCATAATCAAGAGAACCTGTTCCCAGTCCAGAAGTTCCTGCAGGATCAACGGATCAAATGCAACTGTCAGGGAGATGAAGAAGCTTTCCCAGGCTCTTATTGATGTACACGGACAGCGTGATTACGAGACTCTTCTCCACAGATCCGAACTTCTTGAAATACTGGATCTGTACTGTGGAAAGGAAATGCCCGGACTCCTTGATGAGGTTAAGGAAAGATACCTTGTGATGCAGGAGCTTAGAGATAAGCTGGAAGATGAACTGTCGGATACAGGGGCAGCCGAGAAGGAAGTGGCTCTTGCGGAATTTGAATTAAACGAGATAGAAGATGCCGCCCTTAAAGAGGGGGAGGATGAAGAACTTGAAAATGCTTATCGAAGGATGAGCAATTTCAGAAAGATCGCAGAGGGAATAGGAAGAGCCCATGAACTTATCGGCGGAGGCGAGGATGAAAATGCAGGGAGTCTTACATCCATGGCTCTTAAGGAACTGTCCTCAGTCTCTGAATACGATACGGTACTGTCAGGCTTTGAGGAGGAACTAAGGTCAGCAGAATCCATTCTTTCAGACCTTCAGATGGAGCTCAGTTCCTATATGTCACAGATGGAATTTGATGAAGAAGAATTCGCCGTGACGGAAGAGAGACTTGATCTTATCAATAAGCTTAAGAGCAAGTATGGGAAAACCATTCCGGATATTCTGGATTATGCTGCATCGAGAAAAGAGATCCTTGATAAATATGCAGATTATGACGCATATATCGAAGGACTTAAGGCCGGACTTGCAAAAGCTGAGAAAGAGTATGATGCTGCCTCTCTTAAGGTATCAAAGCTTCGAAAGAAAAATGCACCGCATCTTCAGAGTGAACTTACGGACAGGCTTAAGGAACTGAACTTTACCACGGTTGATCTCGAGATAAAGCTTGAGAAGACAGAAGCCGGAGTAAAGGGAAGCGATTCGGCGGATTTTCTTATCTCTGTCAATCCCGGAGAGGACAGAAAGCCCATAGCGGAAGTCGCATCCGGGGGTGAACTCTCCAGAATGATGCTTGCCGTCAAGACTGTTATGGCAGGCAGGGAAGATACCGGAACCCTGATATTCGACGAGATAGATTCCGGGATCAGCGGTATAACCGCCTGGAAGGTGGCGGGAAGTCTTGCGGGGGTATCCAGACATCATCAGGTTATCTGTATAACCCATCTTCCCCAGATCGCAGCCATGGCCGATCATCATTTCATGATCGTCAAATCATCGGATGAAAGGTCAACCACTACCGATGTCATCGCAGCGGGGGACGATGGATCGATCGCGGAGATCGCAAGGCTGCTTGGTACGGATTCTGTAACCGACAGCACACTTAAGAATGCGAGGGAGCTTAAGGATAAAGCTGCAGCAGTAAAAAAAGCTCTGTAGAGCATAACTGCATTTCTTATGAGGAGAGAATAATATGGGATTTCTGATTGCACTGTTTCTGTTCGTGAGTACGTTCGGCAGTGTGCGTCATTATATGCAGTCGATAGCCATCGCACAGGAGATGTACTCATGGGATCATCCCGACACAGAGATCGATGATGATGTGACCGGCTATGATAATGATGATCATGACGATGATGATACCGATATTGTATATGAAGATATCATCGGAACCTGGGAACTGTATTATGCCGAACTTAATGGTGGAGCCATGGACTGTGATGAGGATTCAGAGATCTTTGAGACTCTTACATTTAAGGACGATCATACAGTAGTTCTGAAACAGTATTCTTATGGTGATCTTTCGCTTCAGGCAACACTTCCTGTTACCTATTCATCCGGATTCCCGATCTTTACATACGATGACAGCGATAATCTTCCGGAATCCATAGCACGTGAGGAATATTATGTTATTTATGCCGGAGATAACGAAGGGCTTCATATGACTGTTCTGCTGATGTTCTATAATCCCCAGGGATTTATAGAAGGCGGATACACACTTATGTTTACAAGACCGTGATTTAATCGGATGGCTGTATCGGAGGAATATTATGAAAAAGAAATATCTTGCACTTATCATGGCATGCATCCTTTGTACATCTGCTTTTGTCACCGGATGCGGCAGGACGGCGGATGTCATCGAAGAGGATGATGAAGACGATGACGACGATGATGACGATGATGACGATGATGACGATGATGACGACAAGGACGACAAGGACGACGATAAAGATGATGACAAGGATGATAAGCCTGTCTATGTAGAATCCATCGATCCTGCAACCTTTCTTCAGCAGATCAAGTTATTCGTGAAGAATAAGGCTATCTGGTCAGTGGATGAAGATTCATCTGCCTCCATACATCAGGTCGGCTATGCCGTTACGGATCTTGATCACAACGGAAGAGCAGAGCTTATTGTCATGACATCTTTTGGAAATCATTCTGAGACTTCCTCTGCAAGGATCTTCGAGATAAGCGAAAGCGGCAACAGATTCGACGAGGCTGAGTGGGAGTTTTCCGGACTTTCGATATCGGATATACCCTGTCCGGATCTTCTCTATTATCCCTTCCCTCTTACCTATTATGATGAAAAGGAAGGTATAACACATTACCTTGGGCTTGACGCCTATGATGACGGCGATGGCAATTCCTATGTGTTCTATGACGATCTCACATACTCTGAAGGAAAAGCATCCAGCTATACATATGCATACGGTCATACCTATGAATATTACGATATAACCACCGATCAACTTAAGTATGATCATACATATACCACCGATAAGGGTGATGTCACCGAGAGTCAGTATTATGATTACCGCTTTGATTATGCGGGAGGTCTTTCAAAGCTGGAGGAATGTTATATTGGCGTATATAACAGAGGCTGGTATGACGACTGCGGAGTTATGACCCTGGATGACGAATTCCTGTGCGAAGTATTGATGGAATCCTACAGAGTGTTCAGCGGATACCAGACCTATTCCGGATTCTATGAGATGTATAACGATCACTATGCACCCGGAGATTACGACGAGACTTTCTTTGAACGCTGTATCGGTGACTGGAATCTGTGGAGCATGGAAATTGAGGGTGATGAGGTGCGATATGAAGAGGATGGTCCCCAGTATGCGACCCTTACCATAACAGAGGATTATGAGGCTGTTATTTCGCAGTACAGAAATGGGGAACTCTCACTAAGGTATGCTTTGGATGTCTGCCTCGATGATGACGGTCATCCCTATTTTGATTACGATGATCAGAGTGCTCTGCCGGAAGGATTTAAGATGGAGAGGTACACCGTAGCTGAGATAAACAGTGACGGAGATATGATCACCCTGTCACTGGAGTTTTTCGGAGAAGACGGGATCATAGGGTCCAGTACTCTCAAATTTGTTGCTGCCATGTAAGGCTGAGTTTGCCAAAATCGATCTTTTATCAGGGGCAGCTGATCGCTGCAGATGATTCAGGAGGTTACGACAGAGATGAAGAAGAGAATATTTCTTATGATGATGGTCGGTCTGATGAGTACATCTGTCTTTATGAGCGGATGCGGAAAGACCGGGAATGATGTCGCGGTTGAAGATGACGAAGACGAAGATGATGAAGACGAAGATGATGAGGATGAAGAAGACAGGGAAGATGATGAGAATGATCAGAATGATGACGGATCTGACGCCCCGTCTGTAAAACCCATTATTGAGATGATAGATAAGGATGATCTTTCGGACCAGATCAGGATCCTTATTGATGACAGGGATTACTGGACAATGTCTGATGCCGATGATGATGCCGTTTACAGGATCGGTTACTGTGTAACTGATCTGGACCTTGACGGAAGAATAGAGCTGATAGTATCCAGGGAATATGATTATTCGAATGTGTCAGACAGTTATGTTTATGAGATCAATGAAGCAGGCGATGATTACGGTTTTGTCTGTCTTAATCTGTTTAATTCGACGATCACAGATGATGTGGAGCCGGACTTTCTGTCATGCGATTCGGCAGACTGCTATTTTGATAAAGAAAACAGGGAGCTTCATTATCTGTTGATTGATAATTTTGATAACGGAAACGGTAATTACGGTGCTCTTTTGATGGATGTAAATAAGAGCAGCGAAAACATTTATTGCAACTCTTATCTTACAATATCCGTACAGGAGAACGTAGATCAGGAAAACTACGAAAGTACATATGAATATAAATACTACGAAGGCAATATGGAGATAAAGGAGGCAGATTATTACAGGATAATTGATTCCTATCCCGAAGATGTCGTCACCAGACCTGTTTATTTCGGCTATCTGACAAGATATTCATATCAGGAAATGTATCTGAATGATCTGGATAATGCAGCGCTTGAGGATGCACTTTGTGATTCCTACTATGTGTTCGCCGGAAGTCTGGATCAGATAGATTTTGATCATACATATAATATTACATCGGACACTTTGCCGGATATCGACCTTTCCAGCCTGGCGATAGGAGACTGGGAACTCTATTCATCCGAAGTAGAGGACAGTGTGACGCGTTATACTCCTGATTCTCCTTTCTATAAAGAAATGTATGTGTATGATGACAGCAGCGTATATTTTATTGATTATGAATACGGGGAGATCGTGAGAACTTTTTCTTCAGAGCTTAATTATCAGGATTTTTATCCTGTATTCGAGTATGATATCGTGGAAGAACTCGGTAAGCCGGATGAACTCGGAGCTGTTTTGGAGACATATACCTTAACGGATCATTATTATGAAAACGGGGCAGAGTTTTTGGAAGTTACTGAGGATATATACAGTGATGACGGATGGCTCGGATACAGTATCCTGAATTTCCGGCGTCAGTGATGGTGCTTTGAGGTATTTCAGAGAAAATTTGGGGTATTCCTTATTTGCTCCGGATATTGTACAATACTTGAATGGTTCAGTGTGAAACATGAGTTTCATAATGAATAATAAAAGGGAGGAAGAAAAATGAAAAAGAGAATTTCAAAGTTGACAGTGTCAGTGTTTGCTGCATGCGCACTGGTACTCAGCCTTTGCGGATGTGCCGGTGGCGGAGCTGCAAAGAACGTATCGATCGAGGTTTCCGAGACCAAGGTTGAAGTCGAAGTAGATGATAAGGCAACCGTTGAGATTGAGAACTACGACGATCTTCAGGATGTTGAGATAGCGGTTTCCGATGAGGATATCATCAAGGTAAAGGATAAGAACGGAACCCTTACCATTACCGGACTTGAGGAAGGCAAGGCTAAGATCACCATCACCGCATCCAATTCAGAGGATGAGATAACCATAAAGGTTACCGTTACCGGTGGAGATGAGCCCGAGCCTGAACCTGAACCCGAGCCTGAACCCGAGCCCGAGCCTGAACCTGAGCCCGAGCCCGAACCTGAGCCGGTTGTTGTTACCGGAAGTCACACCAGAAGCGACTGGTATGGCACATATCACGGAACCATTTATCTCTATGGAAGCGGATCATGGGCTGATGATGATCCTGTATGGGATTGTACCGCAGCCGTAGCAGTTGCCGATGATGGCAGTGACTATTTTGAGGTTTATTCCGATGATATGGATCTCTGGGGAGCAGCATGGGACAGCTCCTATCCTGTTGTAACCTTCTGGGTAGACCTTACCGATACCAGAATGACTGCCGATACTGTGAATGATGCATGGGTTCTCGATGAGAACGATCTCGGCGATGTTGAGATGTATTGGGATTGCTACAATACAAATGACTGGATCTATGTCACATATGATTACTGGGATGACGATTATAACGGAGGATACTACGTATACATCGAGCTCCAGAAAGACTGATGAGTGACTGATATGAAGTTGCAGGGACCTGTACCAGGCATAGGGTACAGGTCCTTTTTTGCGTTAATACTTGAAAAAATCGTACTCCTGGGGTATATTATTAAAGTTTTGAGAGGAGTTTGAAATGATCACCAAGAGAGAAGACATAAGAAACGTTGCCATCATCGCTCACGTAGACCATGGTAAGACCACCCTGGTTGATGAACTGCTGAAGCAGAGCGGTGTGTTCAGAGAGAATCAGGAGGTTGCGGAGCGTGTAATGGACTCCGGAGATATCGAGCGTGAGCGCGGTATAACCATCCTTTCCAAGAATACGGCCGTAACATATAAGAATACCAAGATCAATATCATCGACACTCCGGGACATGCGGATTTCGGCGGTGAGGTTGAGCGTGTTCTCAAGATGGTAAACGGTGTCATCCTCGTTGTTGACGCTTTCGAGGGAGCCATGCCCCAGACCAAGTTCGTACTGAGGAAGGCGCTTGAATTAAAGCTCCCCGTTATCGTATGTATCAATAAGATAGACCGCCCCGAAGCACGTCCCAGAGAGGTTGTGGATGAGGTGCTTGAACTCTTCCTCGAGCTCGATGCGGATGATGCACAGCTGGACTGCCCCTTTGTATATGCTTCCGCCAAGAGCGGTATTGCCAGCATGGATCCCGATGTTCAGGGGACCAGCATGGCTCCTCTTTTTGATACGATCCTTGATTATATCCCCGCACCTGAAGGTGATCCTGATGCAGGAACCCAGGTTCTTATCTCTACCATTGATTACAACGAGTACGTTGGACGTATCGGTATCGGAAAGGTTGAGAACGGATCCGTTAAGGTCAATCAGGAGGTGGTGATCTGCAATCATCACGATCCGGACAAGCTTATCAAGACCAAGATAAGCAAGCTTTACGAGTTCGACGGACTTAAGAAGGTTGAAGTGACTGAGGCAAACATTGGATCGATAGTGGCCATTTCAGGTATATCTGAGATACATATCGGTGATACTCTCTGCAGTCCCGACAATGTCACACCTATTCCTTTCCAGAAGATATCAGAGCCTACTATCGCAATTGACTTCTGCGTAAATGATTCACCCCTGGCAGGTCAGGAAGGCAAATACGTTACTTCAAGACATATAAGAGACAGACTTTACAAGGAGCTTAATACCGATGTATCCCTCAGAGTCGAGGAGACGGAGGATACAGACAGGTTCAAGGTATCCGGAAGAGGAGAGCTCCATCTTTCCGTCCTTATCGAGACCATGAGACGTGAAGGATACGAATTCGCTGTATCCAAGGCTGAGGTTCTCTATAAGACTGATGAAAACGGCAAGAAGACAGAGCCCATGGAAGTGGCATATATAGATGTTCCCAACGATTGTACCGGAGCAGTCATCGAAAAGCTCGGTTCAAGGAAGGGTGAGCTCCGCAACATGAGCTCCATAAGCGGCGGCACCTATACAAGACTTGAGTTCTCTATCCCCTCAAGAGGACTTATCGGATACAGAGGAGAATTCCTCACAGATACCAAGGGTAACGGAGTCATAAATACAGAGTTCGACGGATATGCTCCTTACAGGGGAGATATCTCATACAGAAAGCTCGGATCCCTCATTGCATTTGAAGCGGGAGAGGCGGTTACATACGGTCTCTTCAATGCACAGGAGAGAGGCAATCTCTTCATCGGACCCGGTGAGAAGGTATATTCGGGAATGGTGGTCGGTGAGACCGGCAAATCCGAGGATATCGAAGTCAATGTATGCAAGAAGAAGCAGATGACCAATACAAGATCATCATCTGCAGACGAGGCCCTCAGACTTACCCCTCCCAAGATCCTTTCCCTTGAGCAGGCCCTTGACTTTATCGAAACCGACGAGCTTCTTGAGGTGACACCGGTCAAGCTCAGGATCAGAAAGAAGATACTTGATTCAAGACTTCGTAAGAGAGCTAATTTCAGTAACTGAAGCGTAGGCGTCAGAGGTTCAGGCCTCTGACGTTTTTTGTCAGGTGAACAGGGGGCGGTTGAACCCTTGACACTTGGGTATTTCAGTGTTAGTATTCATCTCAAGTTGATAAAAACGGTAGAGGTTGCGTTGAGCATCAGTAGTCTGTCGGATGTGCCGTACACAGGTGAAGACAGATGGAAGGGCGATACGCCGAAGGAACGGTTTTTTACGGAGGACCGGGTCCTGGGCATACGATGAACAGTCGTGTGACTGTCATCCTTGAAAGAGGATGGGGAGCTATCACAGATTTGGTTGATAACGGCTGACCGTATTTTATTACGAGTCAGCCTGTTTTGTTTTTACAAAGAAAAGCAAAGCAGGCCGGCAAGAGGAGTCAGGTATCTGGCTTCTATGGTAACTGTAGTGAGTCGGAGGAAATGTAATCTTCCGGCCCGGATCTGAAAGGAGATTTGAAATGAGCAAACCTATTTTTACCGGAGCTGCTGTAGCACTCGTAACCCCCATGAACGCTGACGGAAGTGTCAATTTCGAAAAGCTGGATGAGCTGATCGAGTTCCAGATTTCAGGAGGAACCGATGCCATAGTTGCATGCGGAACAACCGGTGAAGCATCCACGCTTTCACATGAGGAGCACCTTGATGTCATCAGACATACCGTAGAGAAGGTAGCAGGAAGAGTTCCCGTTATTGCAGGAACCGGATCCAACAGCACGGAGACTGCGATCTACTTAAGCGTTGAGGCTGAGAAGGCAGGAGCTGACGCACTCCTTCTTGTCACACCTTATTACAACAAGGCAACACAGAAGGGGCTCATAGAGCATTTCTGCAAGACAGCCGATTCGGTTAAGATTCCCGTTATCCTTTACAACGTTCCTTCCAGAACAGGCTGCAATATACTTCCCGCAACCGTAAAGGCGATAAATGCGAGATCGAAGAATGTTGTCGCAATCAAGGAAGCCAGCGGCAACATCTCACAGGTTGCGACTCTTGCATCCATCATGGACAAGGATTTTGCAATCTACTCCGGCAACGACGATCAGATAGTTCCCCTTCTTTCCCTCGGAGGACTCGGAGTTATCTCGGTTCTTTCAAATGTTGCACCCAGGCAGACTCATGATATCGTCGCAAAATATCTTGAGGGAGATGTAAAGGAGAGCTGCAGACTTCAGCTCGAGGCACTCGATCTTATCGGAAGTCTTTTCTGTGAGGTCAATCCCATCCCTGTAAAGACCGCACTCAATCTCATGGGAATGAATGCAGGTCCCTTAAGACTTCCTCTTACCGAGATGGATGATTCCAATGTGGCAAGACTTAAGAAGTCTCTTGCAGACTATGGTCTCAAGGTAGCAGAGGGTGCAGTGATCAAGTTCAACGATCTTACCAAAGACTGATCATGATTAAGAGGATAAGGATATGACAAGGATTATAATGCACGGCTGTAACGGCCGTATGGGACAGATGATCACGGGCATCGTCAAAGAATATGAGGATGCTGAGATCGTTGCAGGAATTGATGTGGCTGACAATATCACTACAAACGGTTATCCGGTTTTTACGGATATCGATGCATGTGATGTTGAGGCAGATGTTGTTATCGATTTTTCTTCCGCAACCGCAGTTGATAAACTCATGGAGTATTGTGAAAAGAGAAATCTTCCCGTTGTACTTTGCTCCACCGGTCTTTCGGAAGAGCAGATGTCAAGGGTAAAGGCTCTGTCAGAGAAGATACCTGTGCTTAAGAGCGCGAACATGAGCCTAGGTATCAACCTGCTGCAGAAGCTCCTTAAGGAGGCTGCTGCAATCCTTGCTCCCTCAGGCTTTGATATTGAAGTTGTGGAGAAGCATCACAGGATGAAGCTGGATGCTCCCAGCGGAACCGCACTGGCTCTTGCCGATTCGGTCAATGAAGCTCTGGGCAATGAGTACGAGTATGTTTATGACAGGAGTGTCAGAAGACAGAAGAGACCTGATAAGGAGATCGGTATAAGCGCTGTAAGAGGCGGTACAATAGTAGGAGATCATGATGTTATCTTCGCCGGACAGGATGAAGTCATCACATTTTCCCACAGCGCATATTCAAGGGCTGTATTTGCAAAGGGCGCTGTAAGTGCGGCATTATTCCTTGCAGGAAAGCCTGCAGGTTTCTATGATATGAGCGATGTTATCGATGCATCACTTGCAGGATGATATAAAGTGATATACAGGGACGGTCCCATTGTCGCAAGGCTATGGGACAGTCCCGTTAATTAATTTACGGATAGTATGAGAGGAGCCGCGCGGATGAGATTTCGCCCCTGCATAGATATTCATAACGGAAAAGTAAAACAGATCGTGGGTTCATCCCTGAGAGATGAAGGAGCTGCCGCCAGTGAGAATTTTATATCCGAACAGGATGCGGCGTATTATGCACGGATGTTCAGGGAAAGATTCCTCACCGGCGGACATATGATCATCCTGAACAAAAAAGGCACTCCCGAATATGAAGCTTCCCTTAAGCAGTGTATGGGAGCTCTTGAGGAATATCCCGGAGGACTTCAGGTAGGCGGCGGTGTGAATGCGGATAACGCGCAGTCCTTTATAGATGCAGGTGCTTCCCACGTCATCGTGACTTCATATGTTTTCTCGGATGGCCGCATCAATATGGAGAATCTTGAGAAGATAAGCAGTGCTGTTTCTCCTGAGCATCTTGTGCTTGACATGAGCTGTAAAAAATGTGACGGCGTGCTTACGGTGATGACTGACAGGTGGCAGAATAAAACGGAACATGAGTTTAACGCAGAGCTTCTTGAAAAGCTTTCCGGATACTGTGATGAATTCCTGGTGCACGCGGTGGATTCCGAGGGTAAGCAGGCAGGCCCCCAGGAGGATGTGCTGGAGATACTCAGGAGATATTCCGGAAAGCCCGTAACATATGCGGGCGGGATCGCAACCTATGATGATATAAGATCAATAGGAAGACTCTGTGAAGGCAGGACGGATATAACCATCGGCTCATCCCTCGACATCTATGGAGGCCATCTTGATATGGATGAGATCATAAGGATCTGTAAGGATCCGGATCTTAGCTGACTTTTTGAAGATACACAGGAGATACGCTATCCCGGCATCATGTGAATGCCGGGATTTTTTTTGCCGGAGCGGTTTAAAAACTGTGAATTATTACATGAATATTACGGAAAATTTGCATATTTATTATTAAAATGTTATAGTGATTCATTATCGGATAATCCGTTTTTGGAGGTTTGATGTCTTCACGGTATACATATGTGCTTAGGGACACCAAGCATAAGAAGAAAATAAGACGTCAGATGATCGTTGCTTCAAGTGATGTCAATGAAAAGGTAAAACCCATGGTCATTCATAAGGGTCTTATCTATTCAGGTGTAGCACTGGCTTGCATTGCCGTTGGTGCTGCCATAGGCTATTTTGCCAATGAAGCAGGGATCATCAAGGGCTATACCGAGGGCATTAATTCCAGAAACGAGAGGATAGCGGCACTTGAATCAGATATCACAAGTCTTAATGATATAATAAGTGCTAAGGATTCCGAGATAAACATGCTGAGCCAGACAGTGCTTGTTAAGAACGAAGAGATAGATGCTCTTAACGAAGAGCTCGGCAGTATGTATATTCCTACTGAATTTCCCATGAGCGGATCCGCCACAATGACACATACTACAGACGGTGAGATCCCTGTCATTATCTTTAACGGCTCCGAGGGTGACTTCTGCAGGGCAACTGCAGCAGGCACCGTTATAGAGATCAGGAGCAATCCCAGAGAATCAGACGACGGCTCGATAGCCGAGTATTACGTTGCCGGTGAAGACACCGACAAAACCGAAGTAAAGAGAGATCTCGGATACTATACGGTTATCACTATCGATCACGGCAACGGTTACTGCACTGTTTATATGAATGACGGAGATGCAGTTGTTTCCGAAGGTGACAGAGTTTCTGCAGGTAATACACTTTACAATCTTAAGTCAGGTAATACCTCGGTGGGTTATAAGATGATCCTTAACGGAGAATATATAGACCCTGAAGAGGTTATGATAATAAGCGGCTGATCATCTGCCTGAAAAGGCGCATTTTTCCGATAGAGGAACCTGTGCGGCCTGAGGGTCTTTTTGAGAGGCATGCAAAAACATAAAGGGAGTAAAGGTAATGAAAAACCAGAAATTGAATATCACCACCCTTATCGGAAAGGGTTCCGTTATGGATGGGAACTTCGCCTCGCCCGGCAGCGCCCGTATTGACGGCAAGATCACCGGGAACGTGAATGTTGAAGGTGTTCTTGTTCTCGGGATAAGCGGCGCCATAAGAGGTAATGTAAAATGCAGCAGCATCATTATCGGCGGCGAGATAGAAGGTAATATCATTGCACCCGAAAGAGCTGAGCTTTCGCCTTCTGCAAGGGTTATCGGGGATATCCGTACCGACAGCATAATCATCGATGAAAATGCTGTCTTTCACGGAAAATGCGTAATGAACGAGGAGATGCTCACCTCAAGGGATACGGAATCAAACGCATTCAAGTCGATGGAAAAAAAGGATTCCAAAGCAGCTTCGTCTGAGGTTAAGGATGCCCTCGCAGATGCGGTTGATAATAAGCCCGAACCCGTTACAAATCCCAAGCCTGCAGAGTATGGTCTTGATGATGTGCCCCCTGTGCCGCTTCTCAATGCGGTTAAGGAGGAGCCTAAGATCGTAACGGATACGGATGATGAGGCTGAAGAGGAAGAGCCGGTGGGAGAGACGGTGGAAGAGACTGCGGAGATTTCTGAAGAGGACCTTGATTCCGAAGAAAAATAAGATATGAAAATATAAGGGGACTGCCCGGAGTGCAGTTCCCTTTTTATATCATGACATCATCATTTTTCAGGGGAGATATATTTTGCAAAAGTTTTTGATGAGTCACGATTTGAAGTGGTATCATTATCGACGTATAATGATCTTGCAAGATGGTTTCTAAACAGGAATAAACCCGGCATCCTTTGCGGCGGAACATTTTTCATGGACCGGAAGGTCCGGGTATTGTGGAAGGAGAGAAGTAAATGAAGATACTTTTTTACGCAGCCAAGATCTATGATAAGAAGTCCTTTGATCCGGAACTTGAGAACTTTCCCGGAATAGAGATCGATTATATAGATCATGAACTCGAGCCCAGGACAGCTTCACTTGCCAAGGGTTATGATGCAGTGTGTGCTTTCGTAAGTGCGGATGTGGGCGCACAGACACTTGAGATATTCAAGGAATGTGGTGTTAAGTGTGTGCTTATGAGATGTGCCGGATTCAACAATGTCGACACTGAGAAGGCCAAGGAACTGGGGATCATGGTAAAGAGAGTTCCCGGTTATTCTCCGGAGTCGGTTGCAGAGCTGGCAATGGGACTTGCTCTTGCGGTCAACAGAAGACTGTACAAGGCATACAACAAGGTTCGTGAGAATGATTTCACACTGAAAGGACTCCGCGGTGTTAACTTCTATGGAAAGACTGCAGGTATAGTTGCAACAGGTAAGATAGGCGCTGCAATGGCAAGGATCTGCAGAGGCTTCGGAATGAGAGTCATCGCATATGATGTTTATCCCAATCCCACCCTTGCTGACTTTGTTGAGTATGTATCTCTCGACGAACTTCTTGAGCAGAGCGATCTTATCTCGCTTCACTGTCCTCTTATGGATTCCACATATCACATGATAAATCTTGAATCCATCAAGAAGATGAAGGACGGAGTCATCCTCATCAATACATCCAGAGGAGGACTTATAGATACCAACGAGCTCATCGAAGGTATCCGTATGAACAAATTCCTCGGAGTAGGTCTTGATGTGTACGAGGAGGAGACCGGTAATGTATACCAGGACTTCTCGGATGAGATCATGGCTCATTCGGTTACCGCAAGGCTTCTTTCCTTCCCCAATGTTATGATCACATCGCATCAGGGCTTCTATACCAAGGAAGCACTCGCTGCCATCGCACAGACCACGCTTCAGAATCTTGTTGATGCTGAGGCCGGCGTCAGGAATGAGAATGATGTAGCCTGACATTTTGCAGAGCATATATAGGAGCATCAAAAAGCCGGGTCCTTCGGGATCCGGCTTTTGTAATGATCATTTAATTGTTGGAGCCTTTATCAGTCTTCGTCCTTCATTCTTCCAAGTACGATATCATAACCGTCATTTCCGTAGGTGAGGCTTCTGTTGACCCTGCTGATGGTGGCGGTGGACGCTCCGGTCTTGGCGGAGATCGCAAGATAGGTCTGTCCCTCCTTGAGCATCTTGGCAACCTCGAATCTCTGTGACATACTTACAAGCTCTCCTATGGTGCACAGATCCTCAAAAAATGAATAGCATTCTTCAATCGTCTGTAGCTGCAGAATGCCATTAAAAAGCTGGTCAACGGAATCAGACTTTAATTTATCATTCATTATCTTTCTCCTGTGTGGAGTTCGGGGGCTGCAGGCGGCCTACTCCGAATAATTACTTTAACAAGTTGAAATTTTAGCACTTTAATGAATGAAAGTAAAGTATCAGAAAAACTTCCATTTGCTGAGAAGATATCCTGGTATGACTACGATCACGAAGAATATCCAGCTTACGAGGGTAAATACCTTTATGAAGTCTTTACCTTTTCCGGGATATTCCCTGACATAGATACGGTAGTTGATGACAGAGGCAAGAGATCCTATGAGCGAGCAGAGGCCGGCTGTATCGGCTCCGTATATGAGTCCGGCAAAATTCTCCGTGAAGGGATAGAGTACTATTGATGCGGGAACATTGGATATAACCTGGCTTACAAGTATCACGGATATGTATTCATGCCCCGTAACGGTCCTCTGGAGAAATGAACCGATGGCAGGATTTGCGGTTATGGATGATGAAAAAACGAAGAAGCAGAAGAATGTCACCAGAAGTACATAATCCACGCTCTTTAAAAGATTTCTGTTTACTGCAAGCACTGATATGAGCACGATCAGTACCGCTGCAGGCCAGAGGGACGTTCTGGATACTATGACAAAAAGTATCATCAGGAAGAGTGCGATATAGGTGATGCGTTTTGCTCTGCCTTCATTATCCCATGGCTTTAAGTCGAGCTCGAATTCGATCTTCTTTCCTTTTTCCCTTCTGTAGAAGACAAGGATGAATATTATCAGCAGTACCGCAGAGCTGATGCACAGGGGAGACATGTGGAGAATGAACCTTGCCGCGGAGACTCCGGACCTGTTGAAGAGAAACAGGTTCTGCGGACTTCCGAAGGGCATCAGCAGTGAGCCCCTGATGGCTGCGATATTTTCCATGGAGATGATTGGAAGAATGCACTCTTCACGTTTTACGCTCTTAAAAAGCAGTATGGTGAGAGGAACAAATATTATCAGTGATACATCATTGGTCACAAACATCGATGTGAAAAAAACACCGAAGACAAGAAAGAGGGAAAGGGTGACCATGGTGGTAAGTCCCGAGCCGAGCCTCAGGAGCGGTCTGAACAGATTCTCCTGCTTGAAGCCCTCAAGTACTGTCAGCATCATGAAAAGTATTCCCAGGGTATGCCAGTCTATCGCGGTAAGCAGTTCCTTTGTGGGAGGTGTTATGAGCAGCGATATCAGTGCGGCAAGCAGTGATACCGGAAGCATTGGGTCTTTTTTTATGAGCTGTAATAATTTCGTCATCGGTACTATACTCCGGGCCTTCTTATTTTCCAGCGGATTATAATATCACATAGCCGAAGTATAAACTATACTTTTTATGAAAACTTATGGTGGAGTTTACGGACTTCCGTAATTGTGAAGGCGGTTCTTAAATATCTTGCCATGTGGTTTTTAAAACTATATAATATCCAGGTAAGCGGATGCTGTGATGTGACACTAAGGTCCGCAATATAATCATCACCGGAGTTAATATGAGTGAAGAATCCTTTCGCAGTACAGTAGAAAGAGCAATAGATAATCTTAAGTCCATCAACACAATATCTCCCGATGAACTTCCTGCCATGGAGCTATACATGGACCAGCTGACCACTCTGATGGACAGAAAGCTTTCGGGACTTGTCAGAAAGCCTTCGAAGGATAAGGTTCTTACCAAGACCATGATCAACAATTATGCGAAGAATCACCTTATCCATCCTCCGCTTAAGAAGAAATATTCAAGAGAGCATATGCTTGAACTGCTCTTTATATTTTACTTCAAGTCATTCCTTTCAATAGGTGATATACAGACACTTCTGTCACCTCTTTCCAATGAGACTCTCGGAGAGGACTATTCTGTAGAAAAGCTGTATGCCGAGATGATCTCAGCAGGCAAGGGCGCAAGAGGAAAGCTTAAGAAGGACCTCGACGAGAAAATGGAGAAGATCGAGAGAGGCTTTACGGATGCTCCGAAAGACATGAGAGAGTATCTCAGAAAGTTCGCCTTTATCTGTCAGCTTGGATACGACATATATCTCAAGAAGACCATCATAGAGCATATGATAGACGATATGGCGGAGGAGCAGTTCCTCAGCGAAGATCCGGATGAAAAATAAATCCTGATGCGACAGTATGCGTAACTGAAGCAGGAGAATATATGATATTTAAGATGCAGCCTGATGAGGGCTGCATCTTTTTTATCCGGTGATTTACACTTGTATTACACATGGACATTCTTGCAAGAACGCAGGTTTTTGTGTATACTTTTATTGTTTGCGGAGGCTGTGTGAAAACCACGGTCCAAGCATAAATACAGCCATATGAATAATTTTTTAGGAGGGTATGGAATATGGGTCTTATCAGCGCGGCTTTAGCTGCAGCAGGCGGAACAATGGCCGATCAGTGGCTTGAGTTTTTCTACTGCGATTCAATGTCTAACGATGTTCTTCTTACCAAGGGACAGGTTAGGACAAACGGCTCCAGAAATCAGAATACCAAGGGAAATGACAACATCATTTCAAACGGCTCCAAGATAGCAGTCAACGAAGGACAGTGCATGCTGATCGTTGATCAGGGTCAGGTTGTTGACTTCTGTGCAGAGCCCGGTGAGTTCATTTATGATCAGTCTTCGGAGCCTTCTCTTTTCTACGGAAAGCTGGGTGAGAACATTCTCAACACCTTTAAGACCATAGGCAAGAGGATCGCAATGGGTGGCAACACCGGTAAGGATCAGAGAGTATACTTCATCAATACCAAGGAGATCCTTCAGAACAAGTGGGGAACCCCTCAGACCGTTCCCTTCAAGATCGTTGATCCCGATCTCGGAATGAAGCTTACCGTCAACATCAAGGCTAACGGTGAGTACTCCTTCAAGATCGTCGATCCCCTTCTTTTCTATAAGCATGTATCCGGCAATGTTACCGGCGACTACACCAAGGATAATCTTGCATCCATCATGAAGTCAGAGCTCTGCAGCGCACTTCAGCCTGCATTTGCCAAGATTTCAGCTCAGCGTATCGAGTACGATCAGCTCGTTGCTCATACCACCGAGCTCTGCAATATCCTTAACGAGGAGCTTTCCTCTCAGTGGGGAGACCTCAGAGGTATTAACATTGCTTCCATCTCCATCAACTCCGTTAAGGCTAACGAAGAGGATGAGAAGAGACTTAAGGACGCTCAGGAGAGAGCAGTCTACAGAGATCCCAACATGGGCGCTGCAGCTATGACTCTCGGAACCGTCAATGCTATGGAAGCAGCTGCAAAGAACACCTCCACCGGCCCCATGATGGCATTCGCAGGAATGAACATGGCAAGCATGATGGGCGGACAGCAGGCAGCAGGCATGTATCAGATGGGTGCTCAGCAGAATATGTACCAGCAGCCCGCACAGAACATGTATCAGCAGCAGCCTATGCAGGGCGGCGTTATGGCAGGAGCAGCAGCTCCCGTAAACGGCTGGACTTGCTCATGCGGAGCTACAGGCAACACCGGCAAGTTCTGCGGCGGATGCGGAAAACCCAAGCCTTCAGATGCAGGCTGGACATGCTCATGCGGAACCGTTAACCAGGGTAACTTCTGCAACAACTGCGGATCCAAGAGACCTGCAGGCGCACCTCTTTACAAGTGCGACAAGTGCGGATTTGAGCCCGAGGATCCTGCTAATCCTCCCAAGTTCTGCCCTCAGTGCGGAGATCCCTTTGATGCCAATGACATCAAGCAGTAATCCATAAACAGGTTATTTTGAAGCCCGTCCCCTGCATCGGGGACGGGCTTTTTGAAAGGATACCAATGGCTTATATACCGATGATCTTTTCCATCATTTTTCTGCTTCTTTTTGCTGCGGTGATGATCGCCGGAGCTGTGATCTATTTCAAGATAAGAAATAAAGCCCGTCAGATATCAATGGACATGTATGGGAATTCCGATCTGTTATCCAATCTTAAGAGGACAGAGCAGGAGTATATGCAGACCCCCAGGTCCACATCCGACGGTTCATCCATATATGCACCCAAGATCGCAAGGGATTTTCCCGAGTTCAATGTGAGTGAGATGAAGGCAAGAGCCGAGAACTGTCTTAAGGAATATCTCATGGCTCTGGATACCGGTGATGCCTCCATGCTTCAGGATGGAAACGAAGAGCTCAAGGAAGCGCTTTTCTTAAGGCTTAACGATCTGAACCTGCGTGAGATAAAGGAGCATTACGAGGGTATCAAGATTCATAATACCGTGCTCAATACATATAATAAATTCCCCGGAAGATGCGTGGTGAGATTCCAGTCGGCTGTCCAGTACAAGTTCTGGGCCGAGCAGGAGGGAAAGGTTATAAAGGGAAGTAAGGATTCCCTTGTACAGACCAGATATTCAATGGATCTGTGCTACATTCAGGATTCGGACAAGATCGAGAATATCGCGGCTGCGGGACATGCCCTTAACTGCCCCAACTGCGGAGGAGCCATATCGAGTCTCGGCATCAAGGTATGCCCTTATTGCGGATCCCAGGTAACCGAGTTCAATATCAAGGTTTGGAATTTCTGTGCTATTAAGGAGAGTGTCTGATGGGAATATATGGACTTAATCCCAAACAGGAAGAGGCGGTTATCGCTCCGGACGGTCCGCTTCTTATACTTGCGGGAGCAGGCTCCGGCAAGACCAGGACCCTGACACACCGCATAGCTTATCTGATATCCGAAAGGCATGTTAATCCCTACAATATCCTTGCTGTGACCTTTACCAATAAAGCAGCCGGAGAGATGAAGGAGAGGGTTAGGAGCATAGTAGGTGAGACTGCGGACAGGATGTGGGTATCCACCTTTCATTCTGCGTGCATGAGGATCCTCAGGTCGGATATAGATCTTCTCGGTTACGATGAAAGATTCACTGTCTATGATACCGATGATCAGAAGACAGTGATGAAGAATGTATGCAAGCGCCTTAACATAGATACCAAGAGGTATAAGGAGAGGACCATCCTTTCAGAGATATCCTCCGCCAAGAACGAGCTCATGGATGCATCGGAGTATGAGAGGTATGTACTGAATGATTTTACCAAGACGGTTTTTACAAGGTGCTACAGAGAGTATCAGGAGACCTTGGTCAAAAATAATGCGGTGGATTTTGACGATATCATCATGCTGACCGTAAGGCTCTTCAGGGAATTTCCCGAGGTGCTTGAAAAATACCGTGAGAGGTTTAAGTATATCCTGGTGGATGAGTATCAGGATACCAATACTGCCCAGTTCGAACTGATAAGACTCCTTGCGGACAAATACAGGAATCTCTGTGTTGTGGGTGACGATGACCAGTCGATCTACAGGTTCAGGGGAGCCAATATCAGGAATATACTGGATTTTGAAGAGCACTATCCTGAAGCTACAGTCATCAAGCTTGAGCAGAATTACCGTTCCACGCAGTACATACTCGATGCTGCGAACTCCGTTATAGCCAACAATCACGGCCGTAAGGAAAAGAGGCTCTGGACTGAAAACGGAGAAGGAAAGAAGCCGTCCTTTAACCAGTTCGACACAGCCTTTGAAGAAGCTGAGTTTGTTGTGTCTGATATAAAGAGACATAACAGAATGGGCATATGCGGTTTCGGAAGCTGTGCGGTATTATACAGGACAAATGCACAGTCGAGACTTATAGAAGAGCGCCTGATCATGGCGGGCATTCCTTATAATGTTGTGGGAGGCATCAATTTCTATTCAAGGGCCGAGATCAAGGATATACTTGCTTATCTGAAGGTCATCGATTCGGGGATGGATGATCTGTCCGTAAGAAGGATAGTCAATGTTCCCAAGAGAGCCATAGGCAATGCCACACTGGATAAGATACAGGACTTTGCTGAGAGCAGGGATCTGTCTCTGTTTGCCGCAATGTGCAGGGCACAGGATGTTCCGGGACTTGGAAAGACTGCCTCAAAGGTTAATGCATTCACGGATCTTATCGGAGTGCTCAGGGCATACAGGGACAATGCATCCCTTGGAGAGCTCATATCACAGATAATAGAGATGACGGGCTACGAGGAATACCTTAAGGATCTTGATGAGGAAAAGGCTGAGGACCGTATAGGAAATGTTAACGAACTTGTAAGTAAGGCTGCATCCTTTTCCGAGAGCAGACCGGATGCGGGACTTTCGGATTTCCTCGAAGAGGTGGCACTTGTCAGTGATCTTGACAGTACCGACATGACATCTGAGAGAGTTGTGCTTATGACTCTTCATTCCGCCAAGGGCCTGGAGTTTCCTGTGGTATATCTGACCGGAATGGAGGACGGACTTTTCCCCGGATATATGTCTCTTTCATCGGGAGATGAGGAGGATATCGAAGAGGAAAGGCGTCTTGCATATGTGGGCATGACAAGAGCCGAGAAGGAACTCATCATGACCGGTGCCAAGGCGAGGATGATGAGGGGAGAGACCCAGTTCAATCCTGTGAGCAGGTTCATAAAGGAGATCCCTTCGGAATATCTGGACGGATATGTTCCAAAGAGCAGGAAAAGCTTCCGGGATGAATATGAGGATGACCGCAGCATTGGACGGGGCGGTACCTATCCCGGCAGCACATATATAAAGCCGGTTGTAAGAAAATCCTCAAGTATGGCTTTGGAAGAAAAACGGAGCACAGATTCACCGCAGAGCACAAAGGCGGTATTTCCAAGGACATCCTTCGCATCCCTGGGGATTCAAAAGGGATCCGATAAGACGGCGGCACCTTCATCAATAGACTATGCAGTGGGCGACAGGGTAAGGCATTTTAAGTTCGGAGCGGGAACCGTCACTTCGATAGTGAAGGAACCCAGGGATTATAAAGTGACAGTCGACTTTGATGCCCATGGGACAAAAGTTATGTATGCATCCTTTGCAAAACTTGCCAAGGAATGATATACTTTATTGGTTAATAATGTACGGATACGATTCATTAACATATATGTTATTGGAAAGGCGGTATATATGAGTTGCAAGAATTGCTGTAAGAAGGAAGCTCTTAAGAACAAGATCGGAATAGATCTTGAACAGCTTAAGGATTTTGGCGGTTCACAGGCTGCAAAGGTTGCTGAGCTTGCCGCTGCTGCAGGACTCGGAAACTTTATGGCTAAGGCTGCAGATGATGAAGAGGATGAGAGAAAGTCACACATCGGACTTGTCATCCTTGCGATCGTAGGCATCATTGCCATTGGCTGTATCGTAGGATATATCGTTTATCGTCACTTCAGCCCCGATTATCTCGAGGACTTTGATGACGAGTTTGAAGACGATGACTTTGAAGACGAGGATTTTTTTGCTGACGAAGCAGATAACTGATCATGAAGAGAGGCCAGATTGTCGAAGGATGGGTAGAAAGCTGTGATTACCCCTGCAGAGCACATGTAAAGTGTGATGAGGGGATTGTTACAGTTAAAAATGCCATTCCGGGACAGAAGGTTATCGTTCGTATCGGAAGAAGTCACGGTGAGAGGGCTGAAGGCACTCTTATTGAGGTATCAGAGAAAAGCACACTTGAAACAGGCAGGATATGCGCACACTTCGGCGAATGCGGAGGTTGCGCATATCTTTCTATGTGCGGGGAAGATGAGCTAAGACTAAAAGGGGAGCAGATACAAAGACTCCTTGCATCAAGACTTGAAAAGAGCGGGGAAAAATACGGATATTCTCCCAAATGGGACGGCATCAAGGCTTCACCCGTTATGTACGGATACCGGAACAAGATGGAATATTCATTCGGTAACGAGGTCATAGACGGGCCCCTCAACGTGGGACTTCATAAAAGGGGTGCCTTCCATGACATACTGGATGTGAGCGACTGTCTTATCGTTGATGAGGACTTCAGAAAGATCCTGGTGATCACAAGGGATTTTTTCAGGGACAGGGATATCCCCTTCTACCATAAGAAGGACCACAGCGGATATCTCCGCAATCTCATGGTAAGAAAAGCTGCTTATACGGGAGAGATACTGGTATGTCCTGTTACCGCATCAGCCAAAGCCTGGGGTCATGAGGATGAAGGACTTCTGAAGGAATACTGCACAGCACTTCAGACAGCTGAGTATAAGGGAAGCCTTGCAGGTGTTGTCCATATCATATGCGATTCCCTTTCGGATGCGATAATAGCCGACAGGACAGAGCTTCTCTACGGACGGGACTTCATAAATGAAAAGCTTCTCGGAATGGATTTCAGGATAGGACCTTTCTCCTTTTTCCAGACCAATACCCACAGTGCAGAGGTTCTGTATACCCTTGTGAGAGATTACGTATCCGAATGCGGGGGAGGGGCGGAAGGCAGAACAGTATTCGACCTGTACTGCGGAACGGGCACCATCGCACAGATCGCAGCGCGTGCTGCTGAGAGGGTATACGGGGTCGAGATAATCCCCGAAGCCGTGGAGGCGGCAAGGGTTAACGCAGAAGCTAACGGCATCACAAACTGTGAGTTCATCTGCGGAGATGTTCTTAAAGTGCTGGATGATCTTACCGGAAAGCCGGACATAATAATCCTCGATCCTCCCAGGGACGGGATACATCCCAAGGCACTTCCCAAGATCATGGATTATGGTGTTGAATATATAGTATATATATCATGTAAGCCCACATCGCTTGAAAGAGACCTGGGTCCCCTGATTGATGCGGGATATGCCGTGGCAAGATATGCATGCGTGGACCAGTTCCCCTGGACCAAAGAGGTGGAGACCATAGCTCTTTTGAAGAAGGAGTCCTTATAGGAGCATACAGAGTGAATGAAGGCAGTCAGATACAGCTTAAGGATGAGCTTTCCTATGAGTACAGTGAGGGCCGGAACATCCTTAAAATGAAGAAAAAACTGAGGCCTCTAAAATGTCCTTGAAGTAAAAATATGCCTTGTGGTAATATATCGGGGGCATAAAATTGAAGAGTAATAACAGGTATAAGCCTGAAAGCTTAGAAAGGAAGATTCAATATGAAAAGAACAGACATCCATCGAATCCTCATTATCGGATCGGGTCCGATCATCATCGGTCAGGCCTGTGAGTTCGATTATTCGGGAACCCAGGCGTGTAAAGCGCTCAGAAAGCTCGGTTACGAGATAATCCTGGTCAATTCCAATCCCGCTACCATCATGACAGACACGGAGACGGCGGATGTCACATATATAGAGCCTCTTAATGTAAAGCGTCTCACCCAGATTATAGAAAAAGAGCGTCCTGATGCACTTCTTCCCAACCTTGGCGGACAGTCCGGACTTAATCTCTGCTCCGAACTTGCCCAGGCAGGCGTTCTCGATAAGTATAATGTAAAGGTCATCGGTGTTCAGGTTGATGCCATTGAAAGAGGCGAGGACAGGATCGAGTTCAAGAATACCATGGATGAGCTTGGTATCGAGATGGCCCGTTCACAGGTTGCATACTCAGTGGACGAGGCAGTTGAGATAGCATCAAAGCTCGGATATCCCGTTGTCCTCAGACCCGCATACACCATGGGCGGTGCAGGCGGCGGACTTGTATATAATGTAGAGGAACTCAAGACCGTCTGTGCAAGAGGTCTTCAGGCTTCAATGGTACATCAGGTCCTTGTCGAGGAATCGGTCATCGGCTGGGAAGAGCTGGAGCTCGAAGTTGTAAGAGATTCAACCGGCAAGATGATCACTGTCTGCTTCATCGAGAATATCGATCCCATGGGAGTTCATACCGGAGATTCCTTCTGCTCTGCACCCATGCTCACCATCTCACAGGAAGTTCAGGACAGACTTCAGAAGTATGCATACAGCATCGTAGATAAGGTACAGGTCATCGGAGGATGTAACTGCCAGTTCGCACATGATCCCAAGACCGACCGTATCATCGTTATAGAGATCAATCCCCGTACATCAAGATCTTCAGCACTTGCATCCAAGGCAACCGGATTCCCCATTGCCCTTGTTTCCGCAATGCTTGCCTGCGGACTCGACCTTAAGGATATCGAGTGCGGTAAGTACGGCACTCTCGATAATTACAAGCCCGACGGCGATTACATCGTTATCAAGTTCGCAAGATGGGCATTCGAAAAGTTCAAGGGCGTATCCGATCACCTCGGAACCCAGATGAGAGCCGTCGGAGAGGTCATGAGTATCGGTAAGACCTATAAGGAGGCTTTCCAGAAGGCTATCCGTTCTCTTGAAAAGGGAAGATACGGTCTCGGATATGTTAAGAACTATCACGAGATGAGCCTTGAAGAGCTTATGAAGGAACTGGTAAATCCCACTTCCGAAAGACAGTTCATCATGTATGAAGCTCTCCGTAAGGGCGCAAGCGTTGATGAACTTCACGAGATGACCAGGATCAAGAAGTACTTCATCGAACAGATGAAGGAACTTGTAGAGGAAGAAGAAGCGATCATCGCTTCATCCAAGGGAAAGGTTCCCGAGACGGGAATGCTTACCCAGGCCAAGAAGGACGGCTTCTCAGATAAGTATCTTTCACAGATCTGCGAAGTATCCGAAGAGGATATCAGAAATGCCCGCGAGGCAGCAGGCGTTGTTGAAGGATGGGAAGGCGTTCAC
This sequence comes from uncultured Lachnospiraceae bacterium, assembly GCA_902761225.1. GTDB lineage: Bacteria > Bacillota > Clostridia > Lachnospirales > Lachnospiraceae > AC2028. Next base: position 40,833 of record CACWJQ010000001.1, read on the forward strand.
GTAAGCGGAACCAAGGACAGCGCATATTACTATTCAAGCTATAATATCGAAGACAGAAGCAAGGCAACCGATAATCCCAGGAAGGTCATGATCCTCGGCGGCGGTCCCAACCGTATCGGCCAGGGTATCGAATTCGACTACTGCTGTGTACATGCAGCCTTTGCCCTTAAGAAGCTGGGATATGAGACTGTTATCGTAAACTGCAATCCCGAGACGGTTTCAACCGACTATGATACATCCGACAAGCTTTACTTCGAGCCTCTTACTCTCGAGGATGTTCTCAGCATCTACAGAAAAGAGAACCCTGTCGGAGTTATCGCACAGTTCGGTGGACAGACTCCCCTCAATCTTGCTGCAGATCTTAAGAAGTACGGTGTCAACATTCTCGGAACCACTCCCGAGACCATCGATATGGCAGAGGACAGAGATCTGTTCCGCGATATGATGGACAGACTCGGAATCCCCATGGCAGAGTCAGGAATGGCTTCCGATGTTGAAGGCGCCAAGGAGATCGCTCACCGTATAGGATATCCCGTTATGGTACGTCCTTCCTATGTCCTCGGCGGAAGAGGAATGGAAGTTGTTCATGACGATGAGCAGATGGACGTATATATGGCAGAGGCAGTCGGTGTAACTCCCGACAGACCTATCCTTATAGACAGATTCCTTCACAATGCAACCGAGTGTGAGGCAGATGCCATAAGCGACGGTGAGAACGTATTCGTTCCCGCAGTCATGGAGCATATCGAGCTTGCAGGTATCCATTCCGGAGACTCCGCATGTATCCTTCCTTCCAAGCATCTTACCGAAAAGCAGGTTGCCACCATCAAGGATTACACCAGAAAGATAGCTAAGGAGATGCATGTTGTCGGTCTTATGAACATGCAGTATGCTATTGAGGATGATGTGGTATATGTACTCGAGGCCAATCCCAGAGCATCACGTACCGTGCCTCTTGTTTCCAAGGTATGTGATATCAACATGGTAAGGCTCGCAACCCAGATCATGATGAGCTCCATCACAGGTGAACCTTCACCCGTACCTGAGCTTAAGGACAGAGTGATCCCTTATTACGGAGTCAAGGAGGCGGTATTCCCCTTCAATATGTTCCCTGAGGTCGATCCTCTTCTCGGACCCGAGATGCGTTCCACCGGTGAGGTCCTCGGACTTTCGGAGAATGTTGGCAAGGCATTCTACAAGGCAGAAGAAGCTACCAAGACAGAGCTTCCTCTTTCCGGAACAGTACTCATCAGTGTCAACCACAATGATAAGCCTTATCTGCTTCCCATCGCCCAGAGCTTCGCAGATGACGGATTCAAGATCCTCGCTACCGGCTCCACCTATGAGAAAATCAAGGAAGCAGGCATTGAGTGTGAGCGTATCAACAAGATATTCGAGGGACGTCCCAATATCGTTGATGCCATCAAGAACGGTCAGATAGACCTGATAGTTGATACTCCCAGCACCAAGAAGGATGATGTGAGCGATTCCTATATCCGCCAGAACGCTATCAAGCACCACGTGCCTTATATCACCACCATTGCAGGAGCAAGAGCTACCGCAGAGGGTATCAAGGCAGAGCTTTCCGGCGAGGGCGTTCATGTACGTTCGCTTCAGGAATATCATGCAATGATAAAATAAAACCATGTTCTAAGCTGAGATCATTTATTACCGGTGTCCGTTTTTTTACGAGACACCGGTATGTGTTTTAAGCACTAAAGGAGCCCCAAATGGAAGAGAAGAATATAAGCGTTCCTGAAGAAGAGCATATTTACGAGGAAGAGATAAGAGCGCTCATATTAAGCGGCCTTTCCGATGAGGAACTCTCAGAAAGGCTGTACGATTATCACGAGAAGGATATAGCCGATGCGGTCGAGGAACTCGATGAGGATACCAGAAAGCATGTATTCGAAGTTGTCGGCAAGGAGCGTGCCGCTGAGATAATCGCATATCTGGGTGATTCCCATGAGATGCTGGCAGAGATGTCCGCGCAGGAGGCTGCAAAGCTCCTGGAAAACATGGACTCCGATGATGCTGTAGACATTCTCGAGAACATGGATGACGAGACGGCGGAATCCATTGTGGGTATGATGGATCAGGAATCCGGAGAGGACATCAAACTGATCCGTTCCTATGAAGACGATGAGATAGGAAGCCGCATGACCACCAACTACATCGTCATAAGGAATGACCTCGACATCAAGTCTGCCATGAAGGAGCTCATCAGGCAGGCCGGAGATAACGATAACATCATGACCATCTACGTCACCGATGAAAAGGATGTTTTCTACGGTGCCATAGATCTCAAGGATCTGATAGTCGCAAGGGAGACCTCGGATCTGTCCGATGTGATCATAACATCATATCCTTACCTTACAGATCACGAGAAGGTTTCCGAATGTATCGAGAGGATAAAGAGTTACTCCGAAGACTCCATCCCCGTACTTAACGACGACGGTATCATACTCGGTGTCATCACTGCCCAGGATATAGTTGAGGCGGTAGATGACGAACTCGGCGAAGACTATGCAAAGCTGGCAGGTCTCTCCGAAGAAGAGGATCTTAACGAAAAAACATCAGCGTCCATTAAAAAGCGTATTCCCTGGCTTATTGCCCTGCTGCTTCTCGGAATGCTCACCTCCACGCTTGTGGGAGCATTTGAGGGAGTCATAGCAACGATCCCCGTTGTCATCGCTTTCCAGTCGCTGATCCTTTCCATGTCCGGTAATGTGGGTACCCAGTCCCTGGCTGTCACCATAAGGGTTATAGCTGATGAGAACCTTTCCGCAGCAGACAAGATCAGACTTGTTTTCAAGGAAAGTAAAGTCGGACTGGGAAACGGTCTGATCCTCGGACTGATCTCGGTCCTTGTTGTGGGAGTATATATCCACTTTGCAAAGGGAGAGGCATGGAATTATTCGGTAACGGTTTCGTTGTGCGTTGGATTTGCAATGCTGGTTGCCATGCTTGTTGCCTCCATAACCGGAACCATCATTCCGCTTTTCTTCAACAAAATAAAAGTGGACCCTGCCGCAGCATCGGGTCCGTTCATTTCAACGCTTAATGATATTCTTGGAGTTGCACTGTACTATGGTCTGTGCTGGTTCTTACTGATACAGGTATTCCATATCAGCGGATGAGAACACATATCACCCTTTCTGCCTGGAGGGCTGTACATAGGCTTCTATCTTGCCGGGGGTGCGGTCTTTTTCCAGGGAATCGTAATACCTGTAAAGGGTCTGGGTTCCGTTTTCCAGAATGTAGTAATGTCTTATATACGGAACCAGGAGAACGAGAAGAAGTACCATCAGTGCCACAAGAGGCAGGTATCCTGTCATGCATATTCCCATGAGGGTCATGACGGTCATAAGTGCGAAGGTCATGGTCACGATAAGGTGAATGAGCCTTTCGTGCTGGAAGAATCCGATCTGGGTAAGAGCCTGTTTTCTCAGAACGGAGAGTTCTTCATCGGTGAATTCTCCCTTGCCTGCTTTTTCGGATATGTCCTTCAGATATGCCATATAAGTCAGCAGTCTTTTTTCCATATGTCATTCCCTCCGGGATAAAATGTGATATAAGAGACACCACTTAGATTATAGCACCTATCGGAAAGAATATGAGTTTTTCGGATCTTTATCCTACAAAAGAAGAGTCATCCGCATACCTGATCCCTTATGAGAGCTATTTTGCCCTCGGCAAAAGAGGGATCATCTACGATATCGACAATACTCTTGTAATGCATGGGGCACCTGCGGATAAAAGGAGCATCGAGCTTTTTGAGAAGCTGAGGTTTATAGGATTTAAGACCATTCTTCTTTCCAATAACAGGGATGAAAGAGTAAAACCCTTTGCAGATGCAGTTGGGTCTCCGTATATATATAAAGCAGGAAAGCCCGGGAAGAGAGGATACCTGGAAGCGATGAGGATGATGGGTACCGTGCCGGAGACAACACTCTTTGTGGGAGATCAGATATTTACGGATGTATGGGGTGCCAACAGATGCGGGATAGAGACAATCCTTACGAGTCCCATAGATCCGAGGGAAGAGATACAGATAGTTCTCAAGAGAAGACTTGAATGGTTCGTACTTAAAAGCTACCGTAAGAAGAGGAAGAACTCATGAAACCGATAAACGGACACACTGAGATAGCAGGAGTGATAGGAAATCCCATAGGACATACACTCTCACCGGCAATCCACAATATGCTGGCGGAAGAGACCGGATACGATCTTGCCTATGCAGCCTTCCCGGTAGGTACGGGGCGGCTTGAAAAGGCGATAGAGGGAGCATTTGCCCTCGGGATAAAGGGGCTTAACATCACAGTGCCCTATAAGCAGGATGTGATACCTCTTCTTTGTGATATTGACCCCCTTGCTGCAAAGATAGGAGCTGTCAATACCCTCGTAAGATGCGAGGGCGGATACAAGGGATACAATACCGACATGCCCGGGCTTCTCAGAGCATTTAAAAGGGACGGAGTTGATATAAAGGATGAGGATATCATTGTCCTCGGAGCAGGCGGAGTTGCAAGAGCAGTGGTGATGCTTCTTGAGGAAAACGGTGCAAAGAGCGTGACGATCATCAACAGGAACGGAGACCGTGCCGAGGACCTTGCGGGAGCTGTCAACAGTATCGCCGGAAGGAATTTTGCAAGACCTCTTTCCATAGGCAGTTACAATATGCTGCCCGGGGATGAGAGATATATAGTTATACAGGCCACCAGTGTGGGAATGAGCCCCGACACGGATAAGGCGGTTATAGAAGATCCGGAGTTCTATAAGCGGGTAAAGACAGGATATGACCTGATATTCAACCCGAAGGTCACACGCTTTATGGAACTGTGCAGCAGTGCCGGAGCGGATAGCTTCAACGGATCAAGGATGCTCCTTTATCAGGGCATCATCGCATATGAATATTGGACGGGTATGAGTGTCAGCGATGAACTGGCTGACAGGGTGTATGAAAAAGTATTTGCCTGATGGGAACTAAGCATAAGAAAAACAGTGAATATGAAAAAGGACCGCATCTTATCCTTATAGGCTTTATGGGAAGCGGCAAGACATCCATCGGAAGGAGTCTCTCATATAAGCTTCAGAGAGCCTTCTGCGATACGGACAGGATGATAGAGGCCAAAGAGGGCATGAGCATCTCCGAGATCTTCGCAAGCAGGGGAGAGAGCGCATTCAGAATGATGGAAACCGATGTGCTCAGATCCATCAGGGACGATGCCTCACCCAAGATCTATTCCCTTGGAGGCGGAACGCCGGTCCAGCTCCAGAACCAGCCTCTGATAAAGATGTGCGGTACGGTATGTTACTTAAGGATCACCCCGGAAGCAGTCTACGAAAGGCTGAAAGGGGACAGGACAAGACCCCTGCTTCAGTGTGAAGATCCCCTGGACAGGATACGCAAGCTGATGGCTCAGCGTCTTCCCGCATATGAAAGATGCGCGGATGTGATCGTTGATACAGGTGATACGGACAGAGAGAATGTCATGGAAGATATCCTGAACAGATTAAGGGATCTGGGATGGGTCATTCCCGAGACCAGGAAGGATGTATAGAACATGAAGATACTTGTGATAAACGGTCCCAATCTCAATTTCCTCGGGATCAGGGAAAAGAATATCTACGGCGACAGGGATTACGCATATCTGCTCAAGATGATAGGTGAGTATGCCGAAAAGAAGGGCGTTCAGGTCAGCTTTTTCCAGTCGAACCATGAGGGCGCCATAATTGACAGGCTGCAGCAGGCGTATTTTGACAAAGAGGACGGCATTGTTATAAATCCCGGAGCCTATACCCATTACAGCTATGCGATACATGATGCCCTGAAGAGCCTTGAAGAGCCCGTAAAGGTGGAGGTGCACATTTCGGACATACAGACCAGGGAGGATTTCCGCAAGATATCCGTTACCGCTCCCGCATGTGACCATCAGATCTACGGAAGGGGATTCGAGGGATATCTGGATGCCATAGATCATATTATCGGGCATAAAAAATAAATTTGTTGAAATATGTAATCTTTTAATGTAAGATATTCGAGGATTATTTTGGCTGCTAAGTAAGTAGGAGGTTTTATTTATGATTTCTGCAGGTGACTTCAGAAACGGCATTACCATTGAACTTGATAATTCCGTTTATCAGATCATCGATTTCCAGCATGTTAAACCCGGCAAGGGAGCGGCATTTGTCCGCACCAAGCTTAAGGACATCAAGAACGGCGGTGTTGTAGAGCGTACATTCCGTCCCACTGAGAAGTGTCCTCAGGCTCACATAGACAGAAAGGATATGCAGTATCTGTATAAGGATGGAGATCTTTACACCTTTATGGATACCGAGACATACGATCAGGTTCAGCTTTCCGACGATCTTGTCGGTGATGCTCTCAAGTTCGTTAAAGAGAACGATATCTGCAAGGTTTGCTCTCACAACGGTAACGCATTCTCAATCGAGCCTCCTCTTTTTGTTGAGCTCGAGATCACTGAGACCGAGCCCGGATTCAAGGGTGATACCGCTACCGGCGCAAGCAAGCCCGCTATCGTTGAGACCGGAGCACAGGTTGCCGTTCCTCTCTTTGTAGAGACCGGAGACAAGATCAAGATCGATACCAGAACCGGCGAGTATCTCTCAAGAGTATAAACCATTCCTTTCATAGCAATGCAGATCACAGCCATGCGGATAGCGTATGGCTGTTTTTTGTGCGCACAAAGCGCCATGAAACTGCCTTAATAAATGATTGCATGAAAGGAAAAGAAAGATGGACATTAAGGAATATTCATCCAATATGAAAAAGGCCGTTGAAAAAAGGCTTGGAAAAGGCTACAGGGTAGATGAGGCTACCGTTGACAAGATCAACGGCGTATCAATGGAGGCTCTTGTCATACACAAAGAGAAGATCAATCTGGCTCCTACCATCTACCTGAAGCCCTATTACGAGGACTATCTGAACGGTGAGGGGATCAGGGAAGGATCCGAAAGGATCGTACAGGCCTTCTACAGGGCTGTTCCCGGAGATGACCTGGATATGAAGTTCTATGTGGATTATGAGACTGTAAAAAAGGGACTGTACTATAAGCTGATATCCACCGAGAGAAACACAGCCCTTTTAAATACCATACCTCATGTGCCTTTTCTTGATCTGGATATAGTGTTCTATTATTCCCTGGAGACGGACGGGCTGCCTGAAGGATCCATACTTGTAAAGAACAGTCACATGGAGATGTGGGGTGTGAACACTGAGACTCTTATGATGGATGCCCGGATGAACTCCCCCCTCTCAATGCCTGTAAAATGCAGAGAGATGAAGGATGTCCTTATGGAGCTGAAGCCGGATGCTTTTGACATGACGGAAGAACTTGATAATATGCCTGCCATGTATGTGATAAGCAACTGCAGGATGGTAAACGGTGCCTCCACGATACTGTATCCGGGGATACTTACCGAGCTGTCTGACAGGCTTAAAGGGAATCTTTATATCATTCCCAGTTCCGTCCATGAGGTCATAGTAATCCCCGATGACGGAAGAGAGACCTCCGAATGCCTCAGGAGTATGATATACAGCATAAACAGGACACAGCTTGATCCTCAGGAAGTGTTGTCGGATTCCCTGTATTATTATGACAGAGAGACGGAGAAGATCACCATAGCGTCGTAGGATGACGGCTGCCTTCGGATTTGTCCAAAACTTTACACTGCCTGCAATTTATGGTACAATCCCAAAGATTGTAATATTTTTGTAACAATCATTTTGTTATGTGCAGCCGTAGTCTAATGGATAGAACGAAGGCCTCCGACGCCTTTAATGCAGGTTCGATTCCTGTCGGCTGCATACGGAGATTAGATGAACAAGGTATTTTACAATAAAATAGTCCCGTTTGTTCAGAAGAATATAAAGATAGCCGCTCCGGTATTTCTCATGCTGGTAACGGCACTGGTCACCTATGTTGCACTCTCTGCAAGGGATCGGAGGGCTGATGAGCCGGGAATCGCCATAGCAGATCCTGTGGGTGTACAGCTCCAGCCTGAAACGGAAGTAGTGGATGAGACTCCTGTTCCGATAGTCCTTACGGAAAATACGGATACCGCTCTTTCAGACTTTTTCGAAGCCTATTATCTCTGCCTTTCCAACGGTGATGTGGATACCTGGGAGAGTATGATCGATTCTGTTGAGGTTCTTGATAAGATCATCAAAGCAGAACAGAGCAGGTATCTTGATTACGAGCTGACAGGCATCTATACCCTTCCCGGATATGACGATTCGTCACTGATAGCATTTGCCGTCACCAATGTTGTATTTGATAAGTATCCTGAGGATACGCTTCCGGCATATGACGGATTTTATGTCAGGAAGGACAGCAACGGGAATTATCAGATCATCAATACGGAACTGTCACTTGAGGAGAATGAATACTGTGCCGAAGCTCTTGCATGTGATGATGTGGTGGAGCTGGGAAACAGGATCACAACCGATTATAACGACAGGATCACCGCGAGACCCGAGCTTCTCACATACATGAAGGAACTGGACTCTGTTGTAAGTCTCGAAGCCGGTGATAAACTTGCGGCACTTAATGCAGGTGAAGAGATAGTAATGCCGGAGATCGAGGTTCCGGATGACGGCGAAGAGGATACAGAGATCAGAATGGCAACAGCCAATTCCAACGTCAATGTCAGAGTATCCGATTCGATGAATGCCGATACCATGGGTCAGCTTCGCGGAGGACAATCCGTCGAGGTTACGGAGATCAAGGGGAACGGCTGGTCACAGATCAACTATGAGGGAAGAGTGGGATATGTCAAATCGGAATACCTTACTCTTGAGATCGATATCAGTACCGTTGAGACCATTGGAACCGTTACAGCTACCGAGACTCTCAATATAAGGGCAACCGCAAGTACCGATGGTATGATCATGGGTTCCTTTGCAAAGGGAACTACCGCCAGACTTGTATCTGAGAAGGACGGATGGTGTGAGGTTGTCTACAACAATAAGGTCGTGTATCTGAGTTCCCAGTATCTTGAGATCCAGCTGGACTGACATCCGTAGTATTACCGATATGTAACGAACTGATGATATTAAGGGTTCTGCCTTACGGCAGGGCCCTTTTTTGATGTCTGACATGACAGGATAACGGGGGAAAGTTTCTTTTCTTTTAAAGGAAATAAAGTGAAAAAATAATTGTATACATGTATTTCTGTATTTACTTTATCGATTTAAAGTGCTATTATTTTTTTGGTTTTGTAAGAAACCGCGAATATATAACAGGCTTGGAGATACAGCCAATTATTTATTTACAGGAGGAGTTCTAAGATGCCAGCTAAGAAGACAGCAGCAAAGAAGACAGAAACCAAGAAGACACCTGAAAAGAAGAGCTATGTTGATGAGGTATATGAGCGCGTAGTAGCTCAGAACCCTTCACAGCCCGAGTTCCATCAGGCAGTCAAGGAAGTACTTGAGTCCCTCAGAGTAGTTATCGAGGCTAATGAGAAGGAGTACAGAAGAGAGGCTCTCCTTGAGAGACTTACCACTCCCGAGCGCCAGATCCTTTTCAGAGTTCCCTGGGTAGATGATAAGGGACAGGTTCAGGTCAACAACGCAATGAGAGTTCAGTTCAACTCTGCTATCGGACCTTACAAGGGAGGTCTTAGACTTCACCCTTCAGTTAATATCGGCATTATCAAATTCCTCGGTTTTGAGCAGATCTTCAAGAATTCACTTACCGGTCTTCCCATCGGCGGCGGCAAGGGCGGATCAGACTTCGATCCCAAGGGCAAGTCAGACAGAGAGATCATGGCATTCTGCCAGAGCTTTATGACTGAGCTCTTCAAGTACATCGGAGCAGATACCGACGTTCCCGCAGGTGATATCGGAACAGGTGCCCGTGAGATCGGTTATATGTACGGACAGTACAAGAGACTTACCGGACTTTATGAAGGAGTTCTTACCGGAAAGGGACTTTCCTACGGCGGATCTCTTGCAAGAACCGAAGCTACCGGATACGGACTTCTCTACATGACCCAGGAGATGCTTAAGTGCAACGGAATCGATATCGCAGGCAAGACCTGTGCAGTATCAGGATCAGGAAACGTTGCTATCTATGCTATCCAGAAGGCACAGCAGCTCGGCGCTAAGCCTGTAACCTGCTCAGATTCTACCGGATGGATCTATGATCCCGAAGGAATCGATGTTAAGCTTCTCAAGGAAGTTAAGGAAGTTAAGAGAGCAAGACTTACCGAGTATGCTAAGAAGAGAAAGTCAGCTCAGTATCATGACAAGGCAACTGAGGGAACCAATCAGTGGGAAGTTAAGGTTGACATCGCTCTTCCCTGCGCAACCCAGAACGAGCTTAACCTTGAAGATGCCAAGAAGCTTGTTGCTAACGGCGTTATCGCTGTATGTGAGGGCGCTAACATGCCTACCACTCTCGATGCTACCAAGTACTTCCAGAAGCACAAGGTATACTTCGTACCCGGCAAGGCAGCTAACGCAGGCGGCGTAGCTACTTCAGCTCTTGAGATGAGCCAGAACTCCGAGAGACTCAGCTGGACATTCGAAGAGGTTGATGCAAAGCTTCAGAACATCATGATCAACATCTTCCACAACCTTGACGATGCTTCCAAGAAGTATGGCCTTGCAGGCGACTATGTTGCCGGTGCCAACATCGCAGGCTTCCTTAAGGTTGCTGATGCAATGAAGGCTCAGGGTATTGTATAATACTTAAGTACAGATAAGAATTAAGCCCCGCGGAAATCTTCCGCGGGGCTTTTTGTATGAGTCTTATGATTTTGTGACACTCATGTCACTGATCGAATTCCGTCATCCGTACCGGTCATTTCCTGTTTCTCTCATAGAGAAGTTCGAGACCTCTTATGAGAATGTCAGGCTCGAGATAGAAGCTGCGTTTGCAGTAGGGTGCCACAAGAGGGCTGACACCGCCGGTAAGCACAGCGCTTACGCTCATTCCCAGTTCTTCCTCGACTCTGTCTATTATTCCGTCAAGCATGGCAGCACATCCTATGAGAGAACCCGAGCGCATGCAGTCGACGGTATTGGTGCCCAGGACCTTGGCATTGCCTGCAGCAAGGTCGATATTAGGCAGCTGGGCAGCAAGGGATGAAAGAGCGTTTACCGAGGTCCACAGACCGGGTATTATCATTCCTCCGAGATATGCACCGTTTTCGTCCATGACGGATACTGTTGTTGCGGTACCCATGTCCACGATGGCTATGGGAAGCTTATACTTTGCCTTGGCTGCGATGGCGCCCACTATAAGATCGCTTCCGACTGCTGCGGGATTATCGGTCCTGATATCAAGACCTGTCTTGATACCGGGGCCTACCACCATGATATCTATACCGGTAAGTATTCTGACAGCCTGAGGTATCACACTCTGAAGATAAGGCACAACAGAAGATATGATGCCGCCTTCAATATCGGATACTTCAACATGGTACATGTTCAGTATGCCCTGTATGTCAAGAGCGTACTGGTCCGCAGTTTTGTTGCGGTCGCTGGCAAGTCTGACAGAGAATATATCCTTTCCCTTGTCAACGCCTCCGAGTACGATATTGGTATTACCTACATCAATGGCAAGTATCATATGATAACCTCCGTAAACTTTTTATCAGTCTCTCTTGAGTCCGTGTGCCACAGCCTTTGCAACACTTCCGCCAATGATGACTCCGCCAAGCCATTCAAGCATACCCTGTATTCCTACAACGAGAACGACGAACATGAGGGGGTTGGCAGCTCCCACCTTGTCAGCCAGATTCTGAACAAACTCTGTCCTGTAGAACACAACAACGATATATCCCATGAAGAGAATGGTGTTGATCATGGGTGCTGCAAGTCCGCCGACATAGTAGCAGATGAACTTCTTCTTATCGATCTTTTTGACAGCCTTGAAGATGATACCTGTAAGGAATCCAACGAGAGTACGGATAATGACGCAGAGTATCACGGTATTCACAGGGCTGACCTGGAAGAAGAAATGGGTCATTGCCGATCTGCCGGTCACGGCATCATAAAGACTTGTAAGTCCGTAGATAAAACCAAGTACGGCTCCTTCAACCGGACCAAGGAGCATTGCACCTATGGCGATAGGAATCATGGTGAGAGTCATTACCAGGGGACCGACGGGGATCGAAGATAATCCTGTAATCTTCATTACGAGGACGATGGAGATGAAGATGGCGAGTTCAGTCATCTTTCTGAGATTGGTTCTGTTATTCATTTTTACCTCCTTGCTCGTGCTCCGTTTTCGGATGCACCGCGACAGAATTGTTTTGGATCGAAAGTACCGACCGGATCCTCCCGCCCTTTGATGAGGTACAGGGAATCCTTGTTCTACGGTCTTTTTCTCCGGTTCGAGGAAATTATAGCATACTGTATATGCCGCGTCATGTTCTGTTTTTTATACATGATTGCATTTATCTGACTTTATGATAGAGTTAAAGGGATCATTCGACCAGACATCGGAGGAAATGGATATGTTAAAAGGAAAGACTGTCGTACTTGGTGTTACCGGCGGAATTGCGTGTTATAAAGCCTGTGAACTTGCATCGCTTCTTGTCAAGCAGCATGCCGATGTGCAGGTCATCATGACTGAGAATGCCTGTAAGCTTGTTACCCCTGTGACATTTGAACAGCTTACCGGTAACAAGGCACTGACCGATACATTCGACAGGAACTTCGTTCACAGCGTTGAGCATATCTCGGTTGCAACAAGAGCGGACATGGTCATCATCGCACCTGCAACCGCCAATATAGTTGCGAAGCTGGCTCATGGGATCGCCGATGATATGCTGACCACCACCGTCCTTGCATGCACATGCCCCAAGGCCATAGCCCCTTCAATGAACACTGCAATGTTCGAGAATCCTGTCACACAGGATAATATAAAGACCCTTGCAGGCTACGGCTGGGAAGTGATAGATCCTGACAGCGGACGTCTCGCATGCGGAGCAGTGGGCAAGGGAAAGCTTCCCTCACCGGAAAGGCTGCTTGAAGCATGCATTCATACCCTTGCACATGAGAAGGATATGACCGGTAAGAAGGTACTGGTCACTGCAGGGCCTACACGCGAAGCACTGGATCCTGTCAGATTCCTTACCAATCATTCCACCGGAAAAATGGGATATGCCATTGCAAAGGCGGCGGCTGGCAGAGGAGCTGAGGTTACTCTTGTATCCGGCAAGGTCGATCTTCCCAAACCCTCTTATGTAAATACTGTGGATATCGTCTCAGCGCAGGATATGTATGAAGCGGTAATGAAATACGCAGGTAACGCTGACATCATAATCAAAGCTGCTGCTGTTGCGGATTACAGACCCGCTACCGTTGCGGACAATAAGATCAAGAAGAAGGATGGCGATATGTCCATACATCTGGAAAGGACTACCGACATACTTAAGGAGCTCGGTCAGAAAAAGAAGGACGGACAGTTCCTGTGCGGTTTTTCAATGGAAACCGAGAACATGATCGAGAACAGCCGTGCAAAGCTTACAAAGAAGAATCTGGATATGATCGCAGCCAATAACGTGAAGGTGGAGGGTGCCGGCTTTGGAACGGATACCAATGTACTTACACTCATAACCGCGGACAGCATGACAGAGCTTCCCATCATGAGCAAGGCAGAGGCCGCAGACAAGCTGCTTGATGAGATAAACGCACGTATGAACAGGTAATTGAATACATATAAAGGATCCGTCCGGCAGTCAGCTTTGCCGGACGGATTTTGCGTGTAGAAAAGCATGATCTGTGGTAAAATATAAAGGATATTCAAGTAAGAAAAACATGCTCGGAGATAATGTTTTGGCATCTGAAAAAGGAAAGATAACAGCATATGTTGACGGAAGCTTTGCAGTGGATACCGGAGTATATTCCTTCGGCTGTGTCTTCCTGCCCGAGGACGGTACTGTGAGAGTGCTGTGCGGAAGCGGCAACGACCCCGAGAACGCAAAACAGAGAAATGTCACGGGAGAGATGCTCGGCAGCATGAATGCGGTTCTGTGTGCCATTAAGAGCGGATATAAAGCCATAGATATCTATTATGACTATCAGGGCATAGAGTCCTGGGTCACCGGTGCATGGAAGAGTAAGAACGATCTGACAAGATCCTATGCCATGGCCATGAGAGGCTGGATGAGCAGGATTGAGATAAGCTTCCACAAGGTGGAGGCACATACCGGTGTCAGATACAATGAGATAGCCGATAAGATGGCAAAGAAAGGCGCGCTGAAGATCGGGATACCCGAATCCCGGAGCATAGAGGAAATGGAGATATGGACTCAGGAAAAATAAGACTTAACAGATTTCTTGCGGAGTCCGGAGTATGCTCAAGGCGTGAAGCAGACAGGCTTATAGAAGCAGGAAAGGTCATCGTGGGAGATCATGTCGCCAAAGTGGGAGAGTGTGTTTCCGAAGGCGACAGGGTTGAATATGATGGCAGAGTGCTGAAAGGCATGACTAAGACTGTGGTGCTCGCCTTTTATAAACCAAGAGGAGTGACTACATCGGAAAAGGATGATCATGCCGACCGGCTTATCAGCGACTATATAGACTATCCGGTAAGGGTTACCTATGCAGGGAGGCTGGACAGGGATTCCGAAGGACTGATCCTCCTTACCAATGACGGCAGTCTCATCGATCATATGATGAGGGGTGCAAACCGCCATGAGAAGGAATATGTGGTAACCGTAAACGGTGAACTGACAGAGGAGATCTGTGACAGGCTCAGGAATGGGATATTCCTGCCGGAACTGAATGTTAAGACAAGACCCTGTAAGGTTGTGATAAAGGATAAGCATACAATGTCAGTGACGCTTACACAGGGGCTGAACAGACAGATACGCCGTATGTGTGATCAGGTGGGACTTAAGGTCAAAAGGCTCAAGAGAGTCAGGGTCATGAACATCACTCTCGGAAATCTGAAGAGCGGTGAATACAGGGAACTTACGGATCAGGAGATAAGGGGCCTGCGTCAGGCAAAGTGATAATATGTCAGATGAAGTGAAGATAAACAGAATAAAGGAACTGAACGTGATCCTGAAGAAGGCATCCGAGGATTATTATGCCAAGGACGAGTCACCTCTTTCGGACAGGGAATATGATGCATTGTATGACGAACTGGTAAGGCTTGAGGAAGAGACCGGTGTGATACTTGCAGGAAGCCCCACACAGAGCGTTGGCTATGAAGCGGTGGATGAACTCCCCAAGGAGAGACATCCTTCCCCCATGCTTTCACTTGGCAAGACCAAATCAAGGGAAGAGCTCGCACAGTGGCTCGGCGACCATGAGGGAGTCTTAAGCTGGAAGCTTGACGGTCTTACCATCGTGCTCACATATGAAAACGGAGAGCTGGTAAAGGCTCTTACAAGAGGAAACGGTGAGATCGGTGAAGTGATAACTCCCAATGCCAGAGTGTTCGACAATGTTCCTCTCAGGATAGCATTTTCCGGTGAACTTGTGGTTAGGGGTGAAGCCGTTATCTCGTATAAGGATTTTGAGAAGATCAATGCATCGATAGTTAACGATGCCGATAAATACAAGAATCCGAGAAATCTGTGCAGCGGCTCCGTAAGGCAGCTTGATTCCGGTATCACGGCTAAAAGGCATGTCAGATTCGTGGCATTTAATCTTGTATCCGCAGAGGGTGCGGATGATAAGGTGATGGGGTCTGCGGACGGAAGGCTTTCCTTCCTTGAGTCACTGGGCTTTGAGGCAGTACAGAGGATGAAGGTAAATGCAGGTAATGTTGCGGACGCGGTAGCCGAATACGAAAAGAGGATCGCAGACTACGAGATACCTTCCGACGGACTTGTGCTCACATATGAGGATGTGGCCTACGGCGCCTCTCTCGGAAGAACTGCGAAGTCTCCCAGACATTCCATAGCCTTTAAATGGGCGGATGAGACAGCTGAGACCACTCTCAGGGAAATAGAGTGGAGTGCCAGCAGGACAGGTCTCATCAATCCCGTCGCCATATTTGATCCCGTTGAACTTGAGGGAACCACCGTCAGCAGGGCATCTGTTCACAATATCAGTATCGTTAAGGAATTAAAGCTTGGTATAGGGGACCGCATCACCGTCTACAAAGCCAATATGATAATCCCGCAGATCGCTGAGAACCTGACAGGGAGCGGTAATCTTACCATCCCCTGTAAATGTCCGGTGTGCGGGGCAGAGACTGAGATAAGGGCTCTCAACGAAGCGGAGAGTCTGTATTGTACCAATCCCGGCTGCGCCGCAAAACAGATAAAGACCTTCTCCCAGTTTGTATCGAGAGATGCACTTAATGTGGACGGATTATCGGAGATGACTCTTGAGAAACTGATAGATATGGGATTTATCAGGGAGTTTGACGATCTCTTCCATCTTGACCGTTACATGGAAAGAATCGTACATATGGAAGGTTTTGGAGAAAAATCCTATTCCAATCTTATCGAATCGGTTAAGACTGCTTCGAAAACAACACTTCCCAGATTCCTGTTCGGGCTTGGCATTGCCGGTATAGGAGTGGCAAATGCCAAGGTCCTTGCAAAGGCGTATGACCACGATATAGAGAAAATACGAAAGGCTGATATAACAGAGCTTTCCGCCATTGACGGAATAGGTCCCGTGATGGCACAGGCGATCAGTGACTATTTTGCCGATAGTGAGAATAACCGTATAGTGGATGATGTTCTGAAGGATCTTGAAATAGAGATACCTGCCGTGGGCGGAGATCAGAATCTTTCCGGACTTACATTCGTTATAACAGGAAGTCTTGAGCACTATGGTAACAGGAATGAACTGAAGGAAGAGATAGAAAACAGAGGCGGTAAAGTAGCAGGGAGCGTCTCAGCAAAGACAACTGCACTTATCAATAACGATGCAGCCTCGAATTCTTCCAAGAATAAGACAGCAAAGAGCCTTGGTGTTAAGATAATCACCGAGGATGAATTTATAAATACATATCTGAAGGAGTGATCTTTAAATGCCCATTAAGGTACAAAGCGACCTGCCCGCCAGGCAGATTCTTGAAACTGAGAACATATTTGTAATGGATGAGAACCGTGCAATGCACCAGGATATCAGACCTCTCAAGGTGCTGATCCTGAACAATATGCCGGTGAAGCAGGACACGGAGCTCCAGCTTCTCAGAGCACTGTCCAACACCCCGCTGCAGGTTGATGTTACATTTATGATGACATCGACACACGTGTCACATAATACTTCGGCATCACATCTGAATAAATTCTATGTGACTTTCGATGATATCAAGGATCAGAATTTTGACGGTATGATCATAACAGGTGCACCTGTTGAGGACATCTCCTTCGAGGAGGTTGATTACTGGGATGAGACAGTCAAGATACTCGACTGGGCCGACAAGCATGTGACCAGTATCTTCCATATCTGCTGGGGCGCACAGGCAGGATTTTACCATTACTACGGTATCAACAAAAGACAGCTTCCCGCCAAACTCTTCGGTGTGTTCGAGCACAGGGTGCTGAACCGCAAGATACCTCTCGTCAGAGGATTCGATGATGTGTTCCTTGCACCTCATTCAAGACACACGGATACCCCCTCAGAGGAACTCAGGGCATGTCCGGAGCTGACCATACTTGCAGAGTCCGATGTAGCCGGAGTATATCTTGCAATGGCGGAAAACGGCCATAAGATATTTGTGACCGGACATTCCGAGTATGACAGAATGACTCTTAAGAATGAGTATGAAAGAGATAAGGGAAAGAGGGACGATGTAAAGCTTCCGGTTAATTATTTTCCGAATGACGATCCGGAACAGAGACCGCTTCTCAGCTGGAGATCCCATTCCATCAATCTCTACAGCAACTGGCTGAATTATTACGTATATCAGATGACACCTTATGATGTTTCCACCATAGGTAAGTGAAGATAGAGGCTGCTATATGAATAAAAAGAGAAAGTCTTTGAAGAGTATTCTGCTTGTAAGGGTACTGATCGCCGTCGCTCTGATCATTGTCATCATAACCGGATACAACATGAACAGACAGTCCGAGCAGATCAAGAGCCTTTCCATGGCGCTTCTCGCCCGTGATTCGGTGGCGTACTCCCGCGAGATTGAAAACTGGTGGGGACTGATAGAGTCAAGAGTAGAGATGATGGCCGAGATATGGAAGAGTTCACCGGGCATGAGCTACGATCAGTCCAGAAAGATACTTACAGCCCTTACAGAATCGGATGCCGACTCACAGGACATCTACATGGCATTCGGAACCTCCGGTAAGTTCCTTGACGGTTCGGGATGGGAACCTGATGATTCATTTGTTTTTACTGACAGGCCGTGGTATAAAGGTGCTGTTTCGGCAAACGGAGAGGTGTTCAGCTCTGACCCTTACGTTGATGCCTCCACCGGAAAAACATGTCTTGCCTGTTCAATCCTGGTAAGAGACGGTGTTGTGCTCAGCAGCGATGTTGTCTTTGATAAGATGAAGGAAAAGCTTGATGCTTTTGAATCAAGCTCGGACGAGGTTAAGATCTATATCATCAATTCCGCTACCGGGGATATACTTCTAAGTAACGATGAATCTGTGGTGGGAGCGTCCATTAACTCTTCAGACGATCCCGTAGTAAGCGGACTGTCAACGATCTTCACAAGCCTTGATATCTCAATGACATATAATACCGACAAGGTACAGATCATAAAGACGGATGCCGGTAAGATGATGTATGTTGCAACCGGTGTCGAAGGCACTTCCTGGGTTGTAGCAAGTGCAACGCCCTACAGCTTCGTCATGGATCCTACATATGCATCTCTTAACGTAAGCCTGCTGATCACTCTTGTCTGCCTTGCAGGTCTTGCCGCATTCCTGTTCTTCGTCATCAAAAAGTATCTGGAGCCTGTTTCCGTTGTGACAGGCAGGATAGGAGATATCACCGGAGGCGACTTTACTGCCAAGGTTGATGCACAGGGAAATAATGAGATCACTACCCTGAGCGAACAGCTGAATGATTATATCGAGAGGATGAAGGAAATGCTCCTTCATATCACCGAGATATCGGAGGATATGTCAGGAAGCGCACAGCAGTGTCTTGATATATCCGGAAGCCTGAGCAGATCCAATGCATCCCAGGGTGAATCAATAGAAACACTCAACGAATATATCAGCAATCTCAGTGATTCCGTAGATGATGTTGCAAATGCGGCTACAGAGCTTGCGGGAGTATCATCCGGCCTCGCTGCAGGCTCGGACGAAGTCAGAAAGCTGTGTACCGAAACCGTCAGGTCTTCAGAGAGCGGAAGGGATGAGATGAAGGGCATGACGGAAAGTGTCAGGGTCCTTAATAATACCATTGATGAACTGACACATATCATACGTATCACTGCAGAGACGGTGGACGAGATCAAGGGTATCACAAGTACCATCAGCGATATATCGTCACAGACGAATCTGCTTTCCCTTAACGCTTCGATAGAAGCTGCAAGGGCGGGAGAGATGGGAAGAGGATTTGCTGTCGTTGCAAGCGAAGTAGGAGCACTGGCTAATCAGTCATCTTCAGCAGCAGCTCACATCTCGACCCTGGTTGAAACCATCACCGGCAATATCGCAAATATCAACAGGAAGGCGGATGACTGTCTTGTGGATATGAAGAAGTGTCTTGAGGTTGTGGATCATTCGAATGAATCCTTCGATTCCATAATCAAGGACATCACAAAGGCAACAGAAGCCATTACCGGAATCGCAGACGGGATCGAGAAGATCAATGATGTTGCAGCCGGCAATGCTGCAGCAACACAGGAACAGGCCGCAACCCTTACACAGATACTGGAACTCAGCGAGACTATCGTGCATGACAGTGACAAGATCTCGGAAGAGACGGAAAGCCTTATCGATGTATCCGGTAAACTGAACGGATACTCTTCGGATATCGAGAGCAATCTGGACAGCTTCAAACTGAGATAAATGAGTTGGCTGAAAATAGGTGCACACCGGTACGACAGAAGAAAAATAACATCTCCGCATTATGCGGAGATGTTATTTTTTATCGGATCATATTTTTTAATGACAGGTATCAGCTGTGTACCTTTTCCCCAGGCAGGAATCTGATCAGCATTGCTTCGAGATCCTTACTGAGTATGGGTTTGGACAGGTATCCGTCGAATCCCATGGACAGATACGTGACCTCTGCACCTTCAACGGCATTGGCAGTCAGTACGATCACAGGGATAACGGCATTGTGACCACCGGCTTGTTTGATCAGCTTCATGGTCTCGTATCCGTCCGGAGGCGGCATCATATGGTCCATGAGGATAAGGTCGAATTCTTCGTTCTTACAGATGTCTATGGCTCTTTCGCCGCTGTTTGCCACGGATATCTGCATGCCTGTCTTTTTGAGCAGTGCGGAGATGAGCTTGAGGTTCATTTCAATATCATCCACAACCAGGATCCTGGCCTCGGGGGCATGGAAGCTTTCCTTATATGCGCTGCGTGCAGGTGCTGCTTCCTTTATGAGCTCGAATTCACCTGATGGCATGGGATCGAGTATCTTCTGGGGAAGGCTGACTGTAAATACGGAGCCTTCACCGGGAGTTGAGGAAACGGTTATATTACCGTCCATCATCTTCAGCAGTTCTCTGCAGATCGCAAGTCCCAGTCCCGTTCCTTCTACGGTGCGGTTTTTGTCTTCTTCGATCCTTTGGAATTCCTTGAACAGCTTGGTAAAGTCCTCTTCGGATATTCCCTGTCCGGTATCGGTGACCATGAATTCTATCAATCCTTCCGTATCACTGAAGGAAGCCCATTTGACCGAAAGTGTAACCTTTCCGACACGGGTATACTTGATGCTGTTGGTGAGAAGGTTTACAAGGATCTGCTTGATACGTTCCATATCTCCCTGAAGCTCTCTGGGGATATCGGCAGTGCATTTGATCTCGATGGGCAGATCCTTTTCCTGAGCCCTGCCTTCAACCAGGTGATAGCACTCCCTGAGAAGCCGGAAGACTGAATAGCCTGCGGGACGGATCTCCATCTTTCCCGATTCTATCTTGGAGAAATCGAGTATGTTGTTGATCAGGGACATGAGAGTATCGCCGGATTTCCGGATATCATCTGCGTATTCAAGGATGTGGTCATCCGTTGCTTCCCTGAGGATCATCTCATTCATTCCCAGAATGGAATTGATGGGTGTCCTGATCTCGTGGGACATGTTGGCAAGGAATATACTCTTTGCCGCATTGGCCTGATTGGCTTCGGTCCTGGCATCTTCGAGATTCTTCATCAGGTTCTGATCGGCCGTAACATCCTCTATGAGGAAAAATGCTCCGAGATCATTGTTCTTACTGTCGGTACACAGGCGGTAATCCACCTTTATCTTGAGGTCATTGCCCTTGATCGTCATGGGATAGATCTCGCGGAAGCTTTCGAGGTGCTCCTTATCCCTGCCTTCAAGCCACAGGGATATGGGATACTGATCGAAGTTAAGGGAATCCCCGGATATATCAAAATTGTCATGTGCGGTCTTGTTGACGTAGATGCAGTTGCGTTCCGCATCGAAGAGGAACAGTCCCTCCTTCATGGAATCCACGGCAAGGGACAGAGTGTTGTTCATGAGCTGCCTTGGGATATAGTAGAGGGAGAAGAAGAAAAGCATAAAGCCTGTCAGCGCATAGAAGAGTACCGACCAGTCGAATGGAAGACTGAACATCATGTATGCGACATTCAGGATTATGACTACATACAGAGACATTAATATGGGAAAATACTTAAACCTGTAAAAGCTGTGTGATTTTGACAGGGATATCGTGAGCAATACCAGCGTGAAGATGATGGGAAGATAGCACAGCAGCAGATGCACGTTATAGAGCGAGGTCGGAGTTGTCTGGTATGCTATGGAACCGTCGGACAGAGTCAGCGGATATATGGTGTACATATGACCGCTCAGTATGCTGGCGGTAAGATTCAGTATGTCCACGATTATCGCAATGCGCCAGAACTCAACGAATTCCTTCAGGGACTGCAGCCTTCCGGTATATGTAAAGGCAAACATGAGCAGATAATAAGTTATGAAGTCCAGACTGGAGAAGTACACAGTAAAGGCCACATTGGTGATGGTCTCTGTAATGGCTGCAGCGATAACGATATTGGCAGATACCGCTATGAACGCCGTAACGAATATCTTGAGAAGAGATATCCGTAAGGGGGACTTATTCTTTGAGAGAAAATATATAAAAAAGAGAAGTAAAGCATCGGATACTATTCCGGCGGTTATGAATAAAAGTCTCATTGAATTACCTCTGTGATCTCTTTGGCAGAAAATGGATATTTTTCACAGGGATAATTTTATCATACAGTGTTATGTTAATAAAAGATTATCCTGCGTAAAATATGGAGCGTAGAGCCTGTTGTTATCGACACGGGAGGTGTTTTTATATAAAATCATATATGTATGGCATGCACATATAATGCGTATAACCCCGGTGACGGTAATGTCAGTATAAGGATAATTCAGGATCTTTGAGAGGGTACTGAAGATATACTGCTGATACACGGATTTAGTGCAGGAACCGATAATATTTTATATGGAGGGATAAACAATGTCAGCATCACAGGAGATCATTGATAAGAGAAATGCGCTGTATGCGCAGAAGGTCATCAAGGGACTGGAATCCCGTAACATGTCAGGGTATTATGCGGAAAATAAGGAGGACGCTCTAAAGAAAGCACTTGAACTGATCGGTGAAGGCAGCAGCGTCACCATGGGAGGCTGCATGAGTGCTCATGAGATCGGACTGGTGGATGCGCTGAAGAAGGGCAATTATGAATTCATAGACCGGGATGCCTATGAGGATAAGCGTGCAGCCATGCTTGCAGCGTATGATGCCGATGTTTTTCTTTCCAGTGCAAATGCAATGACCGAGGATGGGATCCTGATCAATATAGACGGTAACTCCAACAGAGTATCGGCAATAGCCCAGGGCCCCAGGAAGGTTGTGTTCATCATCGGAATGAACAAGGTGTGTGCCGACGTTGACAGTGCGATGAAAAGAGCAAGAAACACAGCTGCTCCCATCAATGCACAGAGATTCGGACTCTCCACACCATGTTCCAAAACCGGTGCATGCATGAACTGTAAATCCCCCGATACCATATGCTGTCAGATACTGATCACGAGATATTCGAGACATGCGGGAAGGATACATGTGATCCTTGTGAATGATACTCTAGGTTTTTAATACACTGATGAGTGGAAGAAGATACTATGAAGAAGGTCAGGATAACCGTAAAAAAGATAGCCAGGTATGATGATCTGATAGAACAGTACGAAAATCCCATAGAGCATGCCTGTGATATGAAAACCGGTCAGACATTTATATGTAACGGATGGGAGAGGCCGGAAGGGTTCTGCGAAAGCGCATGGGATACTGTTTCTGCCTTTGTTATGGCTCTGGCCCACGGAGGAGAGAATTTCTATGACGGCTGGATGAAGGATCCAAAGTCCGCGATGATATCCTGTAATGACGGTTTCAGGCCTGTGAGCTTTCTGCTTGAAGCAATGGAAGAGGATGCAGATTGAACCGGATAAATTTAAGGAATACGGTGTGGATGCCATACTGGAAATGGCAAAAAGGAAAAACAAAAAGATATGATAAGAGCAGTATTTATTGATTATACAGGCACGATGGTTCAGGAGGATGAGCCCTATACAAGGCAGCTTCTTGGATATTTTATATCTCACAGCGATCTTAAGGATCCCAGCGAAGTTCTTAAGGTGGTGTGGGGCAAGGTTAAGGAGCTGGAGGCAGCCAGTCACGGTGAAGCCTTTATCAGAAATGATGATAAGGTTGATGTCATATTAAAGTATTGTGCTGAGAACTGCGGACTTACAGGTGATCTTGAATATATGCATGAGACCTGGAGGAAGATATGGGTGCATGCACCGCTGTTTGATGATGTTAAGCCTTTCTTTGAAAAGTGTTCAAAGCCTGTCTATGTGCTGTCCAATGATGATCTTTTTTATCTGGAAGAATCCATGAAGGAAAAGGGATTAAATCCGGCCGGGATCATCTCCGCCGAGATGGCAAGAGCCTGCAAGCCTGACAGAGCTATTTTTGAGAAGGCATTTGAAATCTCAGGTGTAAAGCCTGAAGAGGCAGTGTTTATCGGTGATTCGGTGACGTCGGATGTAAGGCCTGCCCTTGAGCTTGGGATCACTCCGGTTCTGATAGTAAGAAACGGAGGGGCTGACAGGTCTGCTGTTCCGGAAAATATCAGGGTTATCGCTTCGTTAAATGAGCTTGATGACCTGGATGAAAAATGATCATATGCAGGACCGGTGATCGACTTAAATGTAATGTGCGCAGCTGCATTTGGTAAACTATATCAGCGGAAGATCGGTTTATGAGTGAATTTATAACTAAGGACGGTATACGTATCCACTATGATGAATACGGAAGCGGAGATAATGTTATCATCTCCGCACAGGCGGGCTTTTATCCCAAGGGTGTTCAGCAGTATATGGCCGGTATGGGATATCATGTGTATTGCATGACACTCAGGGGCTTTCATCCTTCGGATTATGTGACGGAGGATTATGGAGAGTCCTGGTATGATGTCTTTGCATCTGACGTTGTGCTCCTTGCGGATCATCTCGGACTTGACAGATTCATATATATGGGAGCATCCCATGGCGCAGGTGTGGGCTGGCATCTTAACCTTAACCATCCTGAGAGAGTGAAGGCATTTATTGCAATGGTTCCCGGGCCTCACAGTCTTGAAGAGGGAGTGATGTCATACAGACAGATGCTGATGCAGGGGATCATAGATGCTCCGCCTCCCTT
Organism: uncultured Lachnospiraceae bacterium; assembly: GCA_902761225.1. GTDB lineage: Bacteria > Bacillota > Clostridia > Lachnospirales > Lachnospiraceae > AC2028. The sequence goes on from CACWJQ010000001.1 coordinate 65,639, forward strand.
TGACCCTCCGATAGCAGGAGATGAAGACAGAAAAACGAGGAGAAAGGAGAGGGAGGAATTCCTTTCAAAGTGCCCGGAGCCTGATGAAAGAGAGAAGAAAGTTGACTACGGAAGGCCTCTTATGAAGTGCGGAAGTGAGGAGGCCCTTCGTGACAGACTCAGGACCATTCAGACTCCCACACTGATCCTTGGGGGAACGGAGGATCCGATCAGTACACCGGAACTGATGATACGCACCGCAAAGTGTCTTCCCTTCTGTAAACTTGTGATCTATTCAAATTGCGGTCATAATATTGATACGGACATTTATGAAGAACTGTCAGATGAGGCAGACAGATTCCTTAAGAATGTCATGAAGCATTCGAAAGTATACAGAGCAGCAGAGCTGTGACAGTTCTTAAGCCGGATAGATCGATACGGAAAAACATGGGTGATATGTGCTGAGCAAAAAAGAGGCAGGGAAAATGATAAAGATATTATTGATGATCATCTGCATTCTTGTGGTCTGCTTTTTGGGCTTTTCATTCTGGCTTCCTTCCTACGTGATGACGGGAAGAAGACAGACTATCGATGAAGCCTGGAAGTGGCAGAGTGACCACTATGATACTTCATACTACAACGATCTTAAGAAGACGGAATACATTGTAAAGGGATTTGAAGATTATGAGCTTCACACACATTTTCTTGAAAATCCCGTTCCTACCGATAAGTATATTATTCTTTCACACGGATACATCGACAATCATATCGGTACTCTCAAATATGTGAAGATGTATCTTGATCTGGGGTTCAACTGTGTGATCTATGATCTCCGCGGACATGGTGAGAATGTCACGACATTTACAACCTACGGTATATGCGAGGCTCAGGACCTGAAGGCGATCATCGAAGATACAAGGACCAGATACGGTAACATGTCTGTTCTTGGTCTGCACGGGGAATCCCTTGGCGCGGCTACTTCGGTGACGGTACTTAAGTATAAGCCGGAGGTGGATTTTGTGGTTGCGGACTGCGGCTTTTCGGATATAGAGAATGTGCTCAGAAAGGCTTACACTGATAATCATGTTCCGGCCTTTTTCGTTGATGTGGCCAATGTGACCGGCAAGATGCGCTATCACTATTCACTGCTTGAAATGCGTCCCGTGGATTCCCTTGATGATAATCAGATCCCTATACTTTTCATACACGGATCTGATGATACATTTATTGTTCCTGACAATTCCAGGACCATGTCTGAGAGAACGGCAGGTTACAGCGAGGTGCATCTGATACCGGGTGCTACCCACGCGGCGTCGGTGCTCACAGATCCCGAGAGCTACAACGGATATGTAACAAAGTTTCTTAATGAGCATGTGCCGGGCTATGCCGGATGAAAGCACGGAAGAAAAGATCCGTGCCTGATCTGATCAATGTAAAAATGTCAGTGATGCTGACATGATCAATTAAATATTCTGAAAAGGAGAACACATATATGGAAAGAGTAGAGAAGTTCTTAAAGGAAGCCGGAACATACTATCTTGCAACAGTTGACGGGGACCAGCCCAGAGTAAGACCCTTCGGTACGGTTAACAATTTCGAGGGAAAGCTTTATATCCAGACCGGAAAATCCAAGGATGTATCAAAGCAGCTTCATGCAAATCCCAAGGCTGAGATCTGTGCTTTCAAGGATGGAGACTGGATACGTATCGCATGTGAGCTTATAGAGGATGACAGAAGAGAGGCACGTGCGTCCATGCTTGATGCATATCCCAATCTCAGGGGAATGTACTCAGAGGATGACGGCAATACTGAAGTGTTCTACATGAAGGATGCTACAGCTACCATCGCTTCATTTACCAAGGCTCCTGAAGTCATCAGATTCTGACACTGTCCGGAGTATAAATTATGTCTAAAGTCAGCGATTCTTTTGTTATAAACGGAAAAACAGTAAAGAACAGGATCACCATGGCACCCACGGTTAAGTTCGACATGGCAGGTGCTGATGGACTTGTTACGCCTGAGCATGTGAAGCATTATGCTGACAGGGCAAAAGGCGGCTTCGGACTGATATGCGTCGAGGCAACTGCCGTTACATCGGACGGACGCTTTGCCCCGGATCATCTCGGACTGTGGGAGGATGCACAGACGGAAGGACATAAGGCAATCACCGAAGCCTGTCACAGGGAGGGGGCCATCGTCCTGATCCAGCTCAATCATACGGGCAATACGGCCAATCCAATGTTCGGACAGGCTAAGGGACCGTCGGCAGTTGATACCTGGAACGGCAATCATTCTCAGGCCATGACCGTTGATGAGATCCATTCCATGCAGGAAAAGTATATTGGTGCGGCAAAGAGAGCCCTTGATGCAGGATATGACGGTATCCAGCTGCACGGATGTCACGGTTATCTGATCAACCAGTTTGTTTCCCCCAAGACCAATCTCAGAACTGACGAATACGGAAATGATAAGTCCTTATTTGGCACTGAGATCATAAGGGGCATCAGGGAGACATGCGGCAGTGATCTTATCATATCGGTAAGGACTCCGGGTGCAGAACCTGATCTTGATAATGCAATGTATGTTGCCGAAAAGTATGTTGAGGCAGGATGCGATTATCTGCAGATCTCTCATGGGATCGACAGCTTCGGTAGTATCTGTAAACCGGATGATGCACCTTACAGTGACCTGTGTGCGCTGGGTGTGAACTTTAAGAAGGCCTTTAAAGGAAGCATTCCCGTATCATGCGTCGGGGGACTCATGACACCGGAACTTGTAAGATACATCATAGAAAATGATCTGTGCGACACTGTTGATCTTGCAAGAGGAGCACTGGCCGACCCCTCATATGCATCTGCGATACTCAGTGGAAGCGAATATGTAAAGTGTTATGAATGTAAAGCATGTCAGTACGGTCCCGGAACAGGTCATAAGTGTCCTGCGGCAATGAGGCGTGGGGATTATCCCTACGGAGTCTAGAGGAAGAAAAGCATTTACAGTATTGATCTATGGAAGAAGGTGAATGACTGATGAATCCTATACCGGAGATACCTGATCCGGAAAGGTATACTGAAAGTCTTTTTAAAGATTCCGGGTTTATTAAGCTTGAAACGGACGACATTTTTGATATATGCATGCAGTATCCGCTTCTTGGAATGGATAATGCGGAAGATGACTGCTTTGTCAGGAAGGAAGTTTACGAGCTTCTGAAAACGGCTGCAGGAAATCTGCCAAAGGGATATCGCTTCAGACTTCTGGATGCGTGGCGTCCCTTTGCACTCCAGAAGGAGTTATATGAAGATTATTCCATGGATATAACGGATCAGTTTGGACTTGAAGGCAGACCCGAAGAGGAGAGAAATGCTTTTATCAGAAAATTTGTCTCCGATCCGGTTCCTGATACTGAGGTTCCGCCGGTACATACAACAGGCGGTGCGGTGGATATTACCATAATCGGTCCTGATGGTACTGAACTTGATATGGGATCCGGATTTGACGAATTTTCAGACAGGACATATACTGCATTCTACGAAACTTCGGGTAATGAGATTGTAAAAAACAACAGACGGCTGTTATATAGTATAATGACGGATGCCGGCTTTACGAACCTACCGTCAGAATGGTGGCATTATGATTACGGTGACAGGTTCTGGGCATACTATAATAAGAGACCGGCGCTGTACAGAGGCGTGTTCACGAGAAATGAAATAATGGTAAAGATGTGAGCGCTTTTTTCGTTCACAGAGAGTAAGGGAAGATGAGCAATTCAGATAAGAATAAAAAAACCAATATCAATTCAAAAATCACCTGGACAGCAACAGCGATGTGCTTCCTTGTTGCAGTGATCATCATAATATCGGGATACGTGTTCATGCTGGTGACGGATCCGAATTACGGGTTCAGGGATTTTGTCGACAGTGTCGTGGGAAATCTGATCGGTGTGCTTGCAGGCTTCTGTGTATTTGATATTCTGTACAACAAGCTCACACAGGATGCGTACGCCAAGGAGACATCACAGCAGATCGCCAAGACACTGATGGGTGATCCCGAAACAATGGATGCGTTTAGTGAGGAGGATAAGAAAGCATTCTTAAAGTCCACACTGGTTTCAATGCTCAGGGATGATGATGCGGTGGATCTGCTCACCACGAATATGGGTAAGTATTTTGACGGAGCAAAGTCTGCGAGGATCAGGAAGGCCTTCGATTACATCATCACTCTTGAGGATAAACTTACACCGGACTATGAGACTTATGATTTTCCCGGACTGAAAGAGAACAGGTATTTTCTCCTTGATGAGGAATTCAAATTTACCGTGAAGTATCTGTCGGGCCATGATGCTAATTTTTCCGGAGATCATGTATGCCTTGGTTTTGCATATGATAAGAGAAGCCTTGATGCAGGTCTTCTTGAAGACGGCAAGGACGCAGACTTTTCGAAATGTATCTTTAACGAGGATCTTGTTGTAACTCCTGAAGCCATTAAGTATATCAACAGCATTCCGAATGATGAGGTTACCGCTGTGATAAACGATCTCTTTGTTCCGACGCTGTGGGTGGACGGAGACGGCGGAAGAGAAGAGGATCTCGTAGAGGTTGAGAGGAAGCAGAACGGACTTATATTCAAGTTCAAGCTTGAATATGATAAGACTCGGATGGAGCATGACGTTAGAATATACTTTAAGATGCCAAGGCTCTGGGATCACATCTTCGAAGTTACTCTTGTCGATCCCACCAAGAATCCGCACATCAAGCTTAAGTACAAATCCGACATGGATGTCACAATGTATTCATACCTTAACAAGGAAGACCAGTCCAATGCCGGAGCATTCGTAAAGAGAGCGGATCTGTATGAGATATCCATCAAGGATGAATGGGTATATCCCAAGAGCGGAGCGCTCTTCCATATAAGAAGAAAGAAATGATAATAACCCCTGCAGAGCAGTTTCTGCAGGGGTTATTTTTTGTTCCAAATGTTTCATGAGCGTATGTATTATTTCTTTTCCTCGGTTACAAGCTTTCCGGCCCACTCAATGGCATCGTCTATATGGGGTCTGAAGTTGTCCTTTCCGATGAGATCTACGAATCCGCTCTTTTTCATTGCTGTCATGGGCTGTTCATTGACGTGGGAGAATACAAGCTGTATTCCGGCGTTCTTACATCTCTTATTGAATTCTTCGAGAGTGTGCATTGCCGAAGCATCAACTGCGGGAACGCCTCTCATTCTCATGATGATGACCCTGGTGTGTTCACTGAAGTCGATGGCTGCGATCTGTTCGGTGGCTCCGAAGAACATGGGGCCGGATATCTCATATACACGTACATTTTTCGGGATGGGCTTAAGGTTCATTCCGTCCGGATCTTCCTCGGGATCGTATGCTTTCCAGCCGGTGATCTGAGTCTCGTCGCTCATACGCTTCATGAACAGTATCAGAGCAAGTGCCATACCAATTTCTATTGCGATAACAAGGTCGAATGCCACAGTAAGAACAAAGGTTGTGACAAGGACGATTATATCGCTCTTGGGGGCTGTTTTGCACAGATGCACGAAGGTTCTCCACTGGCACATGTTATATGCAACGATAAAGAGTATCGCAGCGATGGTGGGCATGGGTATAAGCGCTGCATAGGGCATGAGGATCACAAGTACCAGTACAAGAACAATGGAGTGAACTATTCCGGCAACTGGAGTGCGTCCGCCGTTTTTGATATTGGCTGCAGTTCTTGCGATTGCACCTGTTGCGGGGATGCCTCCAAAAAGGGCAGATCCGATGTTGCCGAATCCCTGTGCTATGAGCTCCATGTTGGAACGGTGATGTGAATTGATCATTGAATCAGCGACCACACAGGAGAGGAGGGATTCGATGGCTGCGAGTATGGCGATGGTGAATCCGTCGGATGCCACACTTCTTATGGCGTTAAAGCTCAGCTGTGGCATGTGGAATGTAGGGAGCTGATTGCTGATGATATAGAGATTTCCGATGGTGTTCACAGGAATTCCTGAGAACCTGACTATCAGTATTCCCACGATGACAGCTATGAGCGAGCCCGGAATCTTGTCGCTTATCTTAGGCCATACTATGAGTATTGCGAGGCTTATGGCGCCTACCAGCAGAGCATAGAGATTGATGGAACCGAAATTCTTAACAACGGCTTCAACCTTTTCCATGGTCTCAATGGTGACTGTTCCTTCAGGATAGGTAAGCCCGAAGAAATCCTTGAGCTGACCTATGAGTATTGTCACGGCAATCCCTGCCGTAAATCCGGTGGTTATGGTATAGGGAATGAACTTGATAAGCCCTCCCAGGCGGAAGACTCCCATGAGTATGAGAAGGATACCGGCGATTATGGTTGCCAGCATCAGTCCCTCCATGCCGCTCCTTGCAACAATGCCTGCCACGATGGTGGCAAATGCCGCTGTGGGACCTGCAATCTGGACACGGCTTCCTCCAAGGAATGAGATGATAAAGCCGGCCACAATGGCAGTGTAGAGTCCCTCCTCCGGACGTACGCCTGATGCAAGCGCAAGGGCTATTGAAAGGGGAAGTGCTATGATGGCAACAATGATACCGCTTATAACGTCTGTAGCGAACTGCTTTCCGTTATAATGTTTCATTGTGCTGAAGAGCATGGGTTTGATCTTATCGGGATGCATGTTTTTTTCCTTTATTATTGAAGAGATTTTTACACAAACTTTCTGTAGTATAGCACCATAGTATAAAAGTGTGTATCATTTTTTCACTAATTTACGGAAAAATGTGACGGAATACTTTTCCCTGAAATAAAAAGCCGGCCCCATAATGGAGCCGGCCTGGTGCGCTGAGGCTTTCAGATGCCTGCTGCACGGATGAGCAGGTAAGCGCCGGGTCAGGAGATAAAAGTGATCCGGAATTACTGTACGACTATATTGTACACAGGGGACTGACCTATCGTATCATCACCGCCTGTTATGACAACTTCATATTCGCCTGCAGGGAGAAGCACGGTTGATGTATAGGTCTTGATCTTGCCGTCTCCCATATCACTTGCACACGCGATCTCACCGTTTTTGTCAACAAGCGATGCGCGGTAGAAACCGTCGGCATTTGTCATTACAACTATAAGAGTGACTTCCTTTTCTTCTTCGATTGTAAAATATCCTGTTTCAAAATCCTCTTCGGTAACTTCATAGGTTCCGTTCATTGTGAAGATCGCAGCAGGTCTTGCGGTGAGAGTTATTATGATACCGCCGATGAACATTACTCCGGCAAGGATACCTGCTGTGATATACCTGGTCGCTTTATGTCCTTCGGGATTGATGAGCATCATACCTGTCACTATGATGATGGGAGCGATACATCCAAGTATCAGATATGCGCCCACACTCTGGAGAGTTACTCCCATTTCGGCTGCCGCTTCGATCTGTTCGGGATCGAAGCTGGTATATGAAAGAGTAACGCTGAAACCGTTCAATAAGCAGTGCATCATCATGGAAAGAAGGATATTGTTCTTCTTTACCACTACGTATGCAAGGATCATACCGACTATAAATGTGAAGGGGCCTCTGAGGATTGACAGGTGGTTTATTGAAAAGAACAGACCTACAAGTGCTATGGCTGCCCATTCATGCTTGAAGGAGCGGAATGTGGAAAGAATGGCGCCCCTGTATATCGACTCCTCACATATGCCGGGAAGAATGGCAACTACAATGAGGGTGGTGATATAGCTCATGCTGCCGTCGTAGAGGAATCCTCCGAGCTCAGCGGCTTCCTGATAGGATTCAGGAACGATGACCGCCATGATCAGCACTGATAAGATTGAGATCAGATATCCTCCGATGAGAAGCAGGATGCATCCGAAGAAATCCCTGATGCTTATCTTCTTCATGGGGAATACTTCACGTATCTTAACCTTTCTTATGACACAGAACAGTACGGCTATCCCGGCAAGGAGCAGCTCTGTGAGCACCAGTCCGGGAATGCCCCAGTTCAGCTGCATCCAGGCGCATACCGTGACGAAAACGGCCATTACAAAGCCGAAGAGTACAAAGCCCATCCAGGGCTTAAGTCTTTCCTGATCAGTTAGTTTTTGCATGATTATTCTCCTCTTTATTCGTGTATATTACGTTCTTCCTGCAGTTTCTTTATGATTTCGTGTTTTTTCCCCATCTGTATGAATATCGCGATTGCAATCCCGAGATTGAGGAAACTCACAAGACTGACCGGATTAAAGCGTCCGGAGATCATAAACGATATGAATACGCAAATGTTGTAGATAAAAGCCAGCAGATTGATGATGGCCAGCGGCAGGAGATAGGAACACAGCATTTTCTCGTATTCGATCTTGGAGTCGAGATCGGAATAAACTTCCGGCTCGGTCCCGTTATTCTCATATCGCATATAGAGGACGGTGTGGCCCGGGTATGATACATGGGCTACATTGCGTATCTCCATTTCCTCCATGAACTGCAGGAATTCCCTGGCCTTATCGGAATCCCAGCTTCCCTTGAACATGAATTCCCTGTATTTATACTTTCCGGGTTCGATGTCTTCAAATTCGAAGGTCAGCCTCCCCGCATGGACAAGACCGTATCCATGGTCCGCCATTTCGTTGATCCATTGTTCTTCCTTGGGGAGCTGCCATATCCAGAACCATTTTGTAAATGTTGTCCTCATATTCAGTTTCCCTCCAGGAGCTTCTTTCCGTTTTCAACCAGTTCGGAAAGCCGTAAGAGCTCTTCCTTCAAAACTGTTTTTCCTGAAGCTGTCAGTACGTATTCTTTTTTTCTGCTTTCGGGATTCTCGGGGAGAGCATCTATCCATCCCTTGCTTTCAAGTGTGTTAAGTGCGCCGTACAGGGTTCCTGCCGCCAGCTTGACTCTTCCCTTTGAAAGCTCGTCCACATTCTGGATTATCCCGTACCCGTGGAGCGGGTGCTGCAGAGAAAGCAATATGTAGTAGACCGCCTCGGTAAGTGCCTGTTGCTGCATATACTTACCTCTCTTGTATATCGCTGTTCGTTATATCGCCACACGTTATATCGACATCCGATATATCGTGATTCGAGTATATCGGACGCCGATATACTTGTCAACATATTTTTTTACAGCTTCCCTTTTGACTCCATCCCGGGGAGAATGTGGTAAAATCGAAGCAGATTCATTGCATTTTCGTGAAAGGATGAATTGCTGATACCAATGAAGAATCTTCTAAAAAAATTCAGTGACTATGCGTATGACCCTTCGATCGATATAAAGGAAAGGACATTTACTGTTTTTTCTGCGGTGGTCCTGATCGCGCTTTTTGCGGCCGTTCCCTGCGGACTGATCATGCGTGAGCCTTTATCGGCAACGGTTGCTACTGTCTTTGGGGCCTTTGCCTTTTCGCTATATGTTCTGTATTCATTCAAGACCCGCAGCATTTCCAAAGCCAAGATAGTGATATCTGTGGTCCTTGTCTTTATCTTTCTCCCTGCGATGCTCTTTACAAATGGCGGGATATATGGCGGAGCACCCATATGGCTTCTTCTCGGTACCATATATATATCAATGATACTTGAGGGCAGGCTTAAGGTGGTCATGCTGTTATGTGAAGCGGCGGTAATGACTCTTATCTGGATAGTCTCATACATGTTCCCTTCGCTGAATACGGAATACTCAAGAGAAGGCAATTATCTTGATACCATCTTCGGGCTCTTTATAGTCAGTGTGATCGTCTATATCATGTTCACATTCCAGAACAATGTGCTCCGCAGGGAAGAGGAAAGTAAGAACCTGCACAGACTGTTTGATCAGACCACCAAGGCCCTCGTCAATTCCATTGAGATGAAGGATAAATACACACAGGGACACTCTGCAAGAGTTGCGGAATACTCCGCAAAGTTAGCTCGGATGAGCGGCAAGAGTGAGGCCGAATGTGAGGAGATCTATTATGTTGCGCTTCTGCACGATGTTGGAAAGATAGGGATTGACGGCATGATACTCAATAAGCCCGGAAAGCTCACTGAAGAAGAATACAGATCGATCAGGGAGCATACCGTTCTGGGTGCAAAGATACTGTCCTGTATCACGGAATATCCTTTCCTCAGCATAGGAGCTCAGTATCATCACGAAAGATATGACGGTAAAGGATATCCGAAAGGGTTAAAGGGAACGGATATACCCGAGGTTGCCAGGATCATAGCGGTTGCTGAGGCATATGATTCCATGTCATCCAGAACCAGTTATCGCGATCCGCTGCCTCAGCAGAAAGTACGTGAGGAACTTATCGAAGGTACCGGAACCCAGTTCGATCCTGAATATGCCAAGATCATGCTCCATCTGATAGATCTTGATACCGAATATGAAATGAAGGAGAGGGAGGATACGGACAGATTTGCCGGTAAGGAGGATCTGACGATAGGTGCCCACAGGGAAAATGTATCGGAGGGAATCTTCATAACTCCGTATATGACTACCGTTCATATGAGGGTCACTCTTGACACCAGATCGCTGGGACATACTCCAATGCCATCCATTGTTATCTATGACTCTCTTGACGGAAGATATCATTCGGATGAACGGAGTATTGAAGAACTGCTGTATTACGAATATTGCGAGATCTTTTTTGACGGAAGGATAGCGGATAAGGGTTCGAGAAAGCTGGTGTCCAAGGTTGCCAGTGTCCTTTCATCCGATGCCATGGGGCCCGGTGAATACAGGATCGAAGCCGTTAAGATCCGGGATCATGTGCTGTTCAGGATAACCGGAAGAGAGATCGCGATGGAAGTGACTATCGCTCTGCCTGACAATTCCAGGTATGTATATATGGGTCTTACAGGAGAAGCATGCCGTATATCCGATGTAAGGATCGAGAGGGCAGAAAAGCCCAGAGAGCCCGGATTTATCCCCAGGATTGCAGAAGAGATCACGTATATCGATGTACCTGCAGGCGACGTGCCCAATGTCCAGATCGACGGATACCGCACCGATTGCACCGACGGCATCAGGGTGGACAGCAGCATGAGGATAAGCTTCCATGCCAAGAGCCTTCCCACTGCAAGGCTTGTATGGCATTGCCCCTTCTTTGTGATCTTCTCGTCGGATAACGGCAAGATCGGCGGTGAGAACTATGTTGAATATTCGCTGCTCAGACTTGATGGTGAAACCTGGGAATCGGGAAGTGTTGCAGATAACGATCTGATAGTGGACAGGATGAAGTTTAATGGCTGGGAAGAGTGGAAGCGGTTCAACAAAGAGGGATATGATTGCACTGTTGCATTGGAGCGGGATAACAGGAAAATCGTGTTCATGACAAGTAACGGAGGAATATCCATCAAGAATACTACAGTGATAAACACAGATGTAAAGGATATATATGTGGCTCTTACCGGAGACCAGTGTGCACTGACCAATATAAGGATCGAGAGATGATACGGTAAGAAAAACCTGCAGCCGGAGATATAACGGATGCAGGTTTTTTAATGTTCATGAAAAATATCCTTGACAGGTTAGCTCAATCTAACTATAATTACTCACGGTTAGTAAGTGCTAACTATTATTTTTACAGGATGGTTAGATAACACTAACCATTTTCTTTGGGGCCGGGTTAGAAAACGCTAACTAATCCCGGCATGCACAGTGTTTGGAAGAAAAGAGTATGAAGATGAATCTTAATGAAGCCGAAACAGGACTTGAGTACGTTATCACAAAAATAGACACCGAGGGTGATGATGAGATGGAAAGCTTTCTCTTTTCACTGGGATGCTACAGCGGAGAGAAGATCACTGTAGTGGATAAGAAGAGGAATCTGGTGGTATCCATAAAGGATGCCCGCTATAACATCGACCCTGAACTTGCTTCGGCGATACATATCCTGAAGCCATACTATAATGATTGATCCGCAGGGGCTGCCGTATTCTGCAATGCTTAAAACCGGCAGTTTTCCGGCGAATAAATGAAGCGAAGATATATAGAGAATGTCTTTCGTTTAAAAATTAGGAGGAGTATAGGAAATGAGGATCGCATTAACGGGTAATCCCAACAGTGGCAAAACCACAATGTACAATGCCCTGACGGGAAGAAACGAGAAGATCGGCAACTGGGCAGGAGTTACGGTCGACAGAAAGGAAAGCCGCATCAAGGATAAATACAATGAGAGCGGCAAGGAGCTCATCGCTGTGGATCTTCCGGGAGCATATTCAATGTCTCCTTTTACGTCTGAAGAGAGCATCACAAGCAGCTATGTCAAGAATGAGCATCCCGATGCCATCATTAATATTGTTGATGCAACCAATCTGAGCAGAAGCCTTTTCTTCACAACCCAGCTTCTTGAACTCGGAATTCCCGTAGTTGTCGCACTTAATAAAACGGATGTCAACGACAAAAAGGGCAACAAGATCGATGAGGCCAAGCTTTCTGCAAAGCTCGGATGTCCTGTTATCAAGACCGTGTCGACTTCCGAAAAGGGAATAAAGGATGCGGTAAGCGCTGCTGCAGCACTTGAAGGAAAGGGACAGAATGCGCCTTACCATCAGGGTGATGTGGATATCTCCAGCAAGGAAGCGGTTGAAGGCGCTGACCGCAAGAGGTTTGATTTCGTAAATGCGATCGTTAAGGATGTTGAGGTAAGAAAGACTCTTACCAAGGATAAGACTAAGGGTGATGCGATCGATAAGGTTGTAACCAATCCCATCCTCGGACTGCTGATATTTGCAGCCATAATGTTCGTTGTCTTCTACATAAGCCAGACTACAGTGGGAACCTGGCTTGCAGACATTCTTGTGGGATGGATCGAGACATTCCAGGAATGGGCCGGAGAACAGCTTGGCGATGCCAACCCTCTTCTGTATGCGCTTCTTATCGACGGTGTCATCGGCGGTGTCGGCGCTGTTGTTGGATTCCTTCCTCTGGTCATGGTCATGTATTTCCTCATCGCACTCCTTGAGGACTGCGGATATATGGCAAGAGCCACCGTTGTGCTGGATCCAATCTTTAAGAAGGTCGGCCTTTCCGGAAAATCCGTTATCCCCATGATAATCGGTACGGGATGCGGAATTCCCGCGATAATGGCCTGCAGGACCATCAAGAACGAGCGTGAACGCAGAAGTACAGCAATGCTTGCAACATTTATGCCCTGTGGCGCCAAGCTTCCTGTCATCGCTCTTTTTGCGGGAGCCTTCTTCCCCGATTCCACATGGGTAAGCTTTGTGTGCTATGTTCTCGGAATCGTGCTTGTGCTTCTCGGAGCACTTCTCATCAAGGCCATAACCGGTATGAAGTACCGTAAGAGCTTCTTCATAATCGAGCTTCCCGAATACAAGGTTCCCAGCCTCGGATTTGCTTTTAAGAGCATGCTCGAGCGCGGTAAGGCCTATATCGTCAAGGCAGGTACGGTTATCCTTGTATGTAATACCGTTGTGCAGATCATGCAGTCATTCAACTGGCAGTTTGAAGCGGTTGAGGAGGGACTTGAAAGCACATCGATACTTGCGAGCGTTGCAAATCCCTTCGCAGTTCTTCTGGTTCCCGTCGTCGGTATTGTTTCCTGGCAGCTTGCTGCAGCAGCGATCACAGGATTTATTGCCAAGGAGAATGTTGTCGGTACCATCGCTACATGCTTTGCGATAACCAATTTCATCGATACAGAGGAACTTGAACTTGTGGGAGAGGGTAATGCCGTTGCAGCGGTCATGGGAATAACCAAGGTTGCGGCTCTTGCATATCTTATGTTTAACCTCTATACACCTCCCTGCTTTGCAGCTCTCGGAGCAATGAATTCAGAGATGAAATCGGCCAAGTGGCTATGGGGTGCCATCGGACTGCAGCTTGCAACGGGATTTACCGTAGGATTCCTCGTATATCAGATTGGAACTATCATTACCACCGGCTCGATAGGAGCAGGTTTCGTCAGAGGACTTATAGCTGTCATCTGCTTTGCTGCGATCATCACTCTTATCATCCGCAGCAATCACAGGAAGATGGCTCTTGAGTATAAGCTCAGCTGATCATGTGCGGGGGCAGTTTCCACGTTACAATCCTTTCCCCCTGGTGATATAATACTAATCCCGGGAACTGTCCCTGTGTGTGTTTTGAGTTTTGGAGAAGCAAAAGATGGGTTCTGCCATTGCCAATACAGTCATAATACTTATACTTGCAGCATCCCTTACTGCAGCCTGCCTGTATATATACAGGGAAAAAAAGAAAGGCAGACACTGTATAGGGTGCCCCATGGCAGGCAGCTGTCCAAGGCATTCGGCCTGCAGAAATGATCTTAAAGCTTCAGCGGAACGTGGTTCAAAAGATTTAACAAAGTAAGATATGATCCAAAAAAGGAACGGATCCGGACATCCGGTGATAAAGATGGCATGGTCCGTTCCGATTTTTCAAAAATAGGTTAGCATATGCTAACGCAGGTCACAGAGGGGACGGTTCCCTCGTCTATATACCAAACACGTCAGCCAATCTTACAAACCTTACAAAACCTTACAAAATTAACCCTTCGTATGATCAATCCTTAAATACGTAATAGAAGTACAAAAGCGAGGGAACCGTCCCCTCGTTTTTACTTTTTGTTATGAACAGAGGCATATATGAGTTCAGTGATATCGAATGCAGTGATAATCCTTTTGCTTGCAGTCATTTTGTTTTTCTCCGTAAAGAGCACGATAGCCCATTTTAAGGGTCAGGGATCGTGCTGCGGCGGAGGCGGTAGTGATGTTAAGACAAAGCCTAAGAAGCTGAAGAATAGTATTGCCACAAGAGTGGTAAGGATAGAAGGAATGCACTGTGAACATTGTTACACAAGGGTATCCAATCTTCTCAATTCAATGGAGGGTGTAAGCGCCGTAGTAAAGGGCGGGAAGGGTATTGCGGTCGTGCGGATGGAGAAGCTTCACAGCGATGAGGAGATAGAACAGGCTATTACGGATATGGGCTACAGCGTCTTGTCCATAAGCGGTAAGTAAAGCGTCTGCCGGATATAGGACATGAGGGGATAGGGATGAGGAATTCTAATTCGTCGGAGGATTATCTGAAATGCATTCTTGTTCTTAAGGAGAAAAAAGGTCAGGTCAGATCGATAGACGTGGCTAGGGAACTGGGAGTTACAAAGCCGAGTGTGAGTAACGCCATGAAAAAACTGCGTAAAGAGAACATGCTGACCTTTGATGAGGACGGATTCATTCATTTATCTGATGAGGGCAGAAGAACAGCTGAGGAGATCCATGATAAGCACCTTCTTATCACAAAGGTGCTGATGAGGATAGGCGTAAGCGAGCAGACTGCTTTAAAAGAAGCATGCATGATAGAGCACGTGATAAGTGAAGAGACCTATAAATGTCTTCGCGACTTTCATTCCGGTAACAAGCCGAAAGCCGGCTGATTATATGGAGTTAAAGATGCAAAAATGAAAGGAAATAACACAATGAAAAAACTTGTATTGATCAGACATGGTGAGAGTGAATGGAATAAGCTTAATCTTTTTACGGGATGGATGGACGTGGACCTCAGCGAAAAGGGAGTGGAAGAGGCTAAACTTGCCGGAAAGACTCTTAAGGATGAGGGCTATGATTTTGATATATGCTATACATCCTATCTTAAGAGAGCGATACATACACTTAACATCACTCTGGATACCATGGACAGAGCGTGGCTTCCCGTTGTGAAGTCATGGAAGCTGAATGAGCGCCACTACGGTGCGCTGCAGGGACTTAACAAATCCGAAACCGCCGAAAAATACGGAGAGGATCAGGTTAAGATATGGAGACGGTCTTTTGATGTAAAGCCCCCGGAACTGCCTGATGATGACGAAAGAAGTGCGCTTAAACAGCCTATGTACAGGGACGTGGATAAGAGCCTGCTGCCTAAGAACGAGAGTCTTGAGACAACCATCCGGAGAGTTGTTCCCTACTTTGAAGAGGTTATAAGGAAGGACATAATGGATGGCAAAAGGGTCATTATAGCGGCTCACGGCAATTCACTCAGGGCGCTTGTAAAGTATTTTGACAATATGTCTGATGACGAGATCATCGGAGTCAATATCCCTACCGCAGTTCCTCTTGTTTATGAATTCGATGATTACATGAATGTTATAAAGCATTATTACCTGGGGGATGAAGAAGCGCTTAAGGCAAAGATGGAGGCTGTAGCGAATCAGGGTAAGAAGAAATAAATATCGTTTCTGCTCAGGCAGCGATCCCTGTTCAGTCAGCATGCTGTCCGTAGAACAGGTTTTTGATATAATAAAAGAAATAAGCTTCATCAGATTATATCTTAAACGGGAGATGGAACGGTATGAGACTTGCAACGCTGTCCGAGAGGGAAATAATAATAACTCTTATCGCTCTGGGGCTTTTGCTTCTGGCGGCATTTGTATGCGGTACGCTTATAGAGATGATCAGGGGCCCCAGAGTGGTGGGAGAGATCATAGGAGGAATGGTCATCGGAGGAAGCTGTATGTTCCTGCTTTTTCCGAAACTGTCCGAAAGCATATTCTTTGCCTATCCCGAAGAGGGAAAGGTTCTTAATATCTTTTACCAGCTGGGGCTGATCTTTCTTATGTTCCTGTCAGGATACAATACCGATATAAAGGTTGACAGGTCTAACGTGAAGACCATCAGTCTGGTATTCGCCGGAGCGACACTTATCCCCATGGCGGGAAGTATTCCTTTTATGGGTCTGTTTAGGGATGAATTCATCGGAAAGGCCGGAAATGAGCTGTCGTACTCAATGGTGTTTGCCATAGGCGTAGCCATAACATCCATACCCGTTATATCAAAGATCTTTTTTGATATGGGTATAATGAACACCACATTCTCAAATACCGTACTGACTGTATCTACATTTCAGGATCTGTGCCTCTGGGTGCTGCTGAATGTTGCAACACGCATCGCCAGATCCGGCGAGATAGGGCTTGGCGAAATGATCGTGATAGTTCTTGTTACCATCGGATTATTTGCAGTCCTTGCGGTGATATCACGTCATATCAGACAGATAAAGAGCAGATGGAAGCCGGGTACTTTCTATACTCTAAGCTTTGTAATGCTTCTTATGATGTGCGGTTTCCTGTATATGATCGGTATCAACATCATGTATTCCGCTTTTGTCGCCGGGTATCTTATCAAGGCAGTCTTCGGTACGGAAGAAGTCATTAAGACGCGTATGCATTTTCTGGAAAATATCTCTTTCTCCTTTTTTATCCCTGTATACTTTGCGCTGGTGGGCATACAGCTTAATGTTATAAATGATTTTTCGCTGTCCGGATTCCTTATGTTCTTCGGTATCGCATTCGGATTGGAATTTATCGGTACCTGGCTGATGCTTCTGCCATCGGGACTTAAGATGAGTACCAGAATGAACTTTGCGATCACCATGAACGCACGCGGAGGCCCGGGTATCGTGCTGGCCACTGTTGCATATTCATATGATATCATCAGCCTGGATTTTTTCACTGTGCTCATACTGACTACAATGCTCAGCTCTATGATCGCGGGCTACTATCTCAGGTGGCAGCAGAAGAAGGATGCCGAAGTTTTCAATGTACTGTGATCCGGATATGAAAGGATGGACCATTATATGAACACAGTTATCACCGGTCTGATGATACCGTTTATAGGAACGGCTGCAGGCGCGGGATGCGTTTTCTTTTTAAAAAAGGATCTGAAAACAGGGATCCAGAGAGCACTCACCGGATTTGCCGCGGGAGTTATGGTGGCGGCATCCATATGGAGTCTGTTGGTTCCTGCCATGGAAGCGTCGGAGAGCATGGGCAGACTCGCCTTTCTTCCGGCATTTACAGGTTTCTGGTGCGGTATACTTTTCCTGCTGTTTCTTGATCATGTTATCCCGCATATACACAGGAGCATTGAAAAGGCAGATCAGACGGAGGGACCAAAGAGCAGACTCACAAGAACTGCCATGCTGGTGCTCGCAGTGACACTTCACAACATACCCGAGGGAATGGCTGTAGGAGTGGTGTATGCAGGGCTTGTTAACGGGTCGGGCAGTATTACGGCAGGAGGTGCACTTGCACTTGCTCTTGGTATCGCGATACAGAATTTTCCGGAGGGGGCCATTATATCCATGCCCCTGTATGCGGAGGGGCAGAATAAGCCTAAATCCTTCCTGCTGGGAGTATTGTCGGGTGCGGTTGAACCGGTGTTCGGAGCTCTTACCGTACTGCTTGCGGGATTTGTGGTGCCTGCCATGCCGTACCTTCTTTCCTTTGCCGCAGGCGCGATGCTCTATGTGGTGGTGGAGGAACTGATACCGGAGATGTCAGAGGGAGAACATTCCAATATAGGTGTCATTGCTTTTTCAGTGGGCTTTAGTCTTATGATGGCTCTGGATGTGGCTCTGGGATAAGAGCGCAGTGTAAATATCTTGCGAAAGTTGCCTCTGTGATGCTATCATAAAAGTGTAAATCGACGAAACAAAGGCGTTTCATCTGTTATGGATGAAGCGCCTTTTTGTTTTGAATAATTCAGGGAGGGAATGGATATGGCAGAATTTGACAGAGTGCTCAGCGGAATTCCAGAGATGGACGAGGCTCTTGATAACATCAGACTCGGAGACAATGTGGTGTGGCGTGTATCGGACCTGTCACAGTTCAGGCTTTTTATGGAACCGTATGTTAAGCAGGCTATAAAGGACAAGCGCAATATCATCTACTTAAGATTCGCAAGTCATGAGCCTTTGCTTGAATATAAACGCAGAGTGAAAACAGTCAATATCCCTCTGACTCACAGATTCGAAGATTTTACCGTAGCCATCCATAACGTGATCGAGCAGGAAGGAAAGGATGCCTTCTACGTCTTTGACTGTCTGTCGGAACTTCAGACGGCATGGGCAACCGATCTTATGATGGGTAATTTCTTCAGGGTGACATGTCCGTTTCTCTTTATTCTCGATACGGTTGCTTTTTTCCCCGTGATAAGGGGCAAGCATTCCGTTCAGTCGATCAATAAGATTCTTAATACTACACAGCTGTTCTTCGATGTCTATTCGGATGATAAGAATATATATGTGCGTCCGGAAAAAGTCTGGAACAGAAACTCCGATACAATGTTCCTGCCACATACATATGATCCGAAGACGAAAGAATTTCGACCTATACTTGACGGAGTAAGGTCGAGCAGATTTTATCAGACTCTCGGAAAAGCACAGCGTTATGCCCAGGAACAGTATTCCGATTCATGGGACAGATTTTTCAACCGTGCCAAGATCCTTAAAGAAAGCGGAATGGATATCACCGAAGAATGCTCCCAGATGTGCAATATTATGATGACCAGGGATACCAAGATGCGTCAGATGGTGAAGGAGCATTTTATACCCGAGGATTATTTTGCCGTAAGGGATCACATGGTCGGGACCGGAATGGTAGGAGGCAAGGCATGCGGAATGCTGCTTGCCAGGGCAATCATAAGAAATAAGGAACCTGATATATCATCCGTGCTTGAACCTCATGATTCGTTCTATGTGGGTTCGGATCTGTATTATACCTATATCGTCGATAATAACCTGTGGGATATGAGGATAAAACAGAGGACCGACGAGGGATATTTTGATCTTGCATCAGAATTTGCAGAGAAGCTGATGGGCGGTGTTTTTTCCGATGCTATGCAGGAACAGTTCATAAGGATTATAGAGTATTACGGACAGGATCCCTATATCGTAAGATCAAGCAGTATTCTTGAAGACGGATTTGGGAATGCTTTTGCTGGAAAATATGAATCTGTATTCTGCATCAACAGAGGAACTCTGGATGAGAGGCTGGAAGAGCTTGAGCATGCGATAAAGGTTGTATATGCGAGCTCCATGAGTCTGTCCGCTCTTGATTACAGAAAGAGACGAGGGCTTGATAAGAGGGATGAGCAGATGGCGCTTCTTATACAACGCGTGTCGGGATCGTATTACGGATCATATTATATGCCGTGTGCTGCGGGCGTCGGATATTCATACAGTCCCTACAGGATAATGAAGGATTCAGATCCGACGGCAGGTATGCTCAGACTTGTCATGGGACTCGGAACATCGGCGGTGGACAGAACGGAAGGATCGTATCCCAGAATAGTCAACCTCGATATGCCGGAAAGATCATTATATTCGTCATCAGCCGACAGACATAAATTCTCACAGGGTAAAGCTGAGGTCATCGATATGTCCGACAAGACCCTAAAGAAGCTTGAACTTGATGAGATAGAATCCGATATCCCCAAATACCTGGACAGGATACTGTTCGAGCATGATCATGACGCTGAGATGAGATTTCGCGAGATGGGACAGTCGATGGATGTCAGGTTTATCTCGTGTAAGGGCCTGGTGTCAAATGAGACACTCATGGAGCAGATGCAGAGGATGCTCGCCTGCATTCAGGAAGAATATGAATATCCTGTCGATACTGAATTTACTATCAACATTTCCGAGGACGGAGAATACTCCATTGATCTGCTCCAGTGCAGACCGCTGCAGATACAGAAGAATAAGGATGGCAGTGTGATACCGGATGATATATCTGATGATTGTATCTTTCTTGAAAGTATCGGTTCATCGATGGGAATGTGCAGGGCATCGAAGCTTGATCTGATCGTGTATGTGGATCCGATAAATTATTACAACATGCCTTATAAGGACAAGGATCTTGTCGCAAAGCTCATCGGTAAGATCAACTGGAGCTTCAGAGGAAAGGATAAACACATGATGCTCATTGTTCCCGGGCGTGTAGGAACATCATCACCTGAACTCGGGGTTCCGACTACATTCTCCGATATCAGTGAATACGAGATCATATGCGAGACAGAGGAGAGTGGTGCCGGTTACAATCCGGAACTTTCATACGGAAGCCATATATTCCAGGATCTGGTTGAGGCGGAGATACTGTATACCGCAGTGTTCGATAATGATAATACTCTGCAGTATGACCCGGACATGCTTGCTTCATCAAAGGATATCATCTCGAAGTTTTCAAAGGATCCGGCAATAAAGGGTATAGTGCATGTATATGATGTCTCGAAATGCGGATGCTATGTGTACAACGATATGACCAATGAACATCTGCTTATCACATATGGGGCACAGTGATAAGTCAGAAAGACTGATTTGAAAAAAGAGCCTGAGTGTGCTATTTTAAAGCGTACGCACTCAGGCTTCATTAATTTGAAGAAAGTAACTTAAGGAGATATAAAGAAAAAATGAAACTAGGAATCGTAGGTCTTCCTAACGTCGGGAAGAGCACACTTTTTAATTCAATAACAAAGGCGGGAGCGCAGGCTGCGAACTTCCCCTTTTGCACAATAGATCCCAATGTGGGAGTTGTAGCCGTTCCCGATGAGAGGATCGAGAAGCTTGGTAAACTCTATAACACCAAGAAGGTGACTCCTGCCACCATAGAATTCGTGGATATCGCCGGACTCGTAAAGGGCGCGTCAAAGGGTGAAGGCCTGGGAAACCAGTTCCTTGCCAATATACGTGAAGTGGACGCCATAGTTCATGTTGTAAGATGCTTTGATGATGACAACGTTATCCATGTTGACGGAAGCGTTGATGCCATAAGAGATATTGAGACCATTAATCTTGAGCTCATCTTTGCAGATCTTGAAGTTCTTGAAAAGCGTATTGCCAAGGTTGCCAAGACCGCGAGAATGGACAAGACGGCTGCCAAGGAACTTGATCTGCTGGAGAGATTTAAGGCGCATCTTGAGGCGAATAACGCTGCAAGAAGCCTTGTTACGGATGATGAGGATGAGATAAAGTTCCGCAGGGAATTTAATCTTCTTACTGATAAGCCCGTGATCTATGCCGCAAATGTTGAAGACGGAGACCTTGCTGATGATGGTGCTTCCAACGAACAGGTAAAGAAGGTCAGGGAGTTTGCAGCCGGTGAAGGATCGGAGGTTTTTGTCATCTCCGCCAGAACTGAAGAGGAGATCTCTGAACTGGATGAGGAAGAGAAGAAGGAATTTCTCGAAGCGCTCGGCCTTAAGGAATCCGGACTTGAGAAGCTCGTGAGGGCAAGCTACGATCTTCTCGGACTTATGAGCTTCCTCACGGCTGGTGAGGATGAGTGCCGTGCATGGACCATTAAAAAGGGAACCAAGGCTCCCCAGGCAGCCGGCAAGATCCATACCGATTTCGAGAGAGGATTTATCAAGGCGGAAGTCATCAATTATCAGGACCTTCTCGACAACGGTTCCATTGCTGCAGCTAAGGAGAAGGGCATTGTCCGCATTGAGGGTAAGGAGTATGTTGTTCAGGACGGAGATGTGATCCTTTTCAGGTTTAACGTATGATGAATCCTACCGATATATCATTTCCGAATCTCGGTCTATATCTGAAGAATGTTCCTCAGGGCTTTTCTGTTTTCGGCTTTGAGATCAAGCTGTATGCCATCTGCGTTGTGCTTGGAATGTTTGCGGGCGGCAGTCTTGCTGCGTGGATAGCTAAGCGTGAGGGATGGAGTAAAGAGATCATCTGGGACTTTTTCTATTACGGGGTGTTCTTCGGAGTGCTCGGCGCCAGAGTGTACTATGTCATCTTTGCCTGGGATTATTACAGGAATGATATTAAGCAGATATTCAATATAAGGCAGGGCGGGCTTGCCATCTACGGAGGCGTTCTTGCCGCGTTTCTTACCGTCTTTATCTACTGCCGTGTAAAGAAGCTGAATGGACTGAGGCTTCTGGATACATGCGTTCCGGGACTTATACTTGGGCAGGCCATCGGAAGGTGGGGCAATTTCTTCAACAGGGAAGTGTTCGGAGAATATACGGATAATATTTTTGCGATGCGCCTTCCCGTAGCAGCCGTAAGGACCAGGGATATCAGCGAATCCATACAGGCTCATATGCAGGCCGGTGACAACTTTATCCAGGTTCATCCCACTTTCCTTTATGAGAGTCTCTGGAACATAGGAGTTGTGATACTGCTCGTTCTGTTTGGCAGAGTCAGAAAGTTCTACGGCGAGATAGGTCTTCTGTATATGGCAGGATACGGTCTCGGAAGATTTTGGATAGAGGGGATACGCACGGATACGCTGTTTATTCCCGGAACAACTCTTGCCGTGTCACAGGTTCTGGCCATTGTGATGCTGGTATTCAGTCTCGTATGCGATGTGGTTGTAAGGGTACAGATATCCCGCGGAAAATTTAAATCTATCGTTTTTTGCCCACTAATTCCCCCTGAAAACTAAATCTTGTATTCTTTGTTAAATCGGACCCCCGAAATGTAGATTTTGGGGGTCGTTTTTTGTCAATTTTTACCCAAACAAATTATTAAATTTCTGCCCTAAAACCCTTGCAAAATGCGCATTTATTCGGTATTATTTACTTGTTCGTGGGAAGAAGTGGGAAAGTTCAACCTAAAAAGTGGGAAAAATCCCGAACGAGGATAGAACCGAAATGACTGGCCTTATAGGCGAATACAACAGAACAATAGACGCCAAAGGCCGTATGTCAGTCCCCTCCAAGTTCACTGCAGTTCTCGGAGATTCTTTTGTTATTTCAAGAGGTTTGGATGGCTGTCTTGTGATCTACACGATCGAGGATTGGGAAGAGTTCAACGAGAAGATGAGCAAGCTGAATGCAGCTGACAGAACAGTCCGTGAACTCAAGAGATTCTTCGGAGCGGGTGCCGCACAGGTGGATGTGGATGACCACGGAAGGATCCTGGTACCGGCCAACCTGATAAAGCACGCCGGCCTTACCAAGGACGTGACGATAGTAGGAACAGCAGACGGCCGGGCAGAAGTGTGGGATACAGCCAGATGGAATGCATGTAACGAGGATATCAATCCTGAAGAAGCTGCTCAGAGCCTTTTTGAAAAGGGAATCGTTCTTTAACAGATGGAATTCAAACATACTTCGGTACTGCTGAATGAAACAATTGATAGCATGATGGTCCGCTCCGATGGGATATACCTGGACGGTACACTCGGCGGAGCGGGCCACTCCTCCCATATAGCATCAAAGCTTACGACCGGTCATCTCTACGGAACAGATCAGGATGGGGATGCAATCGAAGCGGCAACAAAGAGACTTGAACCTTATGCGGATAAGGTGAGCATCATCAGAACGAATTACCGCAATGCGGTAGGAATCCTCAGAGAGATGGGGATAGGCGGAGCGGACGGAATACTTCTGGATCTCGGAGTAAGTTCCTGGCAGTTTGATAACGGCGACAGAGGCTTTTCGTATAACACGGATGCTCCGCTGGACATGAGGATGGATACCAGGAAGGATCTTTCGGCGGCGGTGATCGTCAACGAATATCCGGAAGAAGAGATCAGAAGGATACTGAGAGATTACGGAGAAGAAAGATTTGCACCGCAGATCGCGCGGGGAATTGCCAGAGCGCGGGAAGCGAAACGTATAGAGACCACCTTCGAACTGAACGACATCATAAGGGAATCGATACCGGCTAAGTTCAGGGCAAATGGTCATCCGTCAAGACAGACATTCCAGGCACTCAGGATAGCCTGCAACGATGAACTGGATGTACTTGAGGGGTCGCTTGAGGAAATGGCGGATTTCCTTAATCCCGGCGGAAGGCTCTGCATCATAACATTCCATTCGCTGGAAGACCGAATAGTAAAGAACGCATTTAAGAGATTTGAAGATCCCTGCATATGTCCTCCGGGTTTTCCGAAGTGCGTATGCGGCAGAGTATCAAAAGGAAAAGTAATAACAAGAAAACCTATCGTTCCCTCGGAAGAAGAGATAAAGGATAATCCGAGATCGAGGAGCGCAAAACTAAGGGTATTTGAACGGGGAGAATAAAATGGCAATTCGTACTAGTTATTCAGATTTTGTACAGGGTACAGCAGTAAGAAAGGAAGCACCTGCACAGAGACCTTTCGTGCGTCCCGAGGAGCACAGGGCACAGGTCAGGAAACATGCAAGGAGAAGAGTATCTCTTCCCGTTGCGGCTTCCGCAATGCTTGCTCTGTTTTCTTTTGCCATTTGTGCATACATGATGGTATCATATGTGAGGCTTCGCAGTGAGCTCACAGAGATGAACCGTTCCGTAACCGCAAAGAGATCTGAGCTCAGTTCCATGATCTCTCACAATGATGCAGAGTATAACCGCATCATGGCGAGCGTTGATCTCAGTGAGATCGAAGCCATTGCCAGAGGAGAGCTCGGAATGACATATGCAAGCGAAGGTCAGATCTGCTTCTACTCAGGTGAGACCAGTGATTATATGAGAAGATACGGAAACTGATATAAATGGCTTTGAAAGACAGATCCTCCAAAAAGGATAAAAACGAAAAAAAGAAAAAAAGCACGCGGGGAACGTACTCAGCCAGACAGATAAGAATGGGAAAGCTGAGTGCGTTGTTTGCTGCTATGCTGATACTTCTGACACTTCTGTCAGTAAAGCTCGTAAAGATAGTAACGGAATATGGCGATGAGTATCAAAGGATAGTGCTGTCCAACCAGAGATACGACTCAGTGATAATCCCCTTCAGAAGAGGGGATATTGTTGATTGTAAGGGCACTATTCTTGCGACCAGTGAGAAGGTCTATAACCTGATAGTCGATGCATCGGTTATGATGACATATGACGATCACAGATATCTTGAACCCACTCTCAACGCGCTTTCTGCCTGCTTTCCCAATATTAATATCCAGGAACTCAGGGCTTTTGTTGTAAATAACGAATCAAGCCACTACCGCATCCTGGCAAAGAGACTTACCTACGGTGAAATCAGTGAGTTCCTCAATATGCAGGCTAACAATTCCTACATCCGCGGTGTCACATTTGAGGAAGAGTACAGAAGGATCTATCCCATGGGAACACTTTGTTCCACGATCCTTGGATATACCACCGGCAATACCAATTCCGGAGGAATGTACGGACTTGAGGAATATTATGAATCCGTTCTCACAGGTACGGACGGAAGGGAGTACGGTTACCAGAATGAGGACGCCACTCTCGAAAGGACCATCAAGCCTGCGGTTGACGGATATACCATCCATACGACCATAGACGCCACCATACAGAGGATCGTAGAAGATAAGCTTAACGAGTTCAATACGACCTACACCAACAATTACAGGGCCGGTAACGGAGCAGAGAACCTCGGCTGTATCATAATGGATATCAATTCCGGAGAGATCCTTGCAATGGCTGATTTTCCCGGATACAATCCCGCCGATTACATGAATACGGATCCCCTTATCGGATGCAAGTATTACGAAGCGGTGACCAATGCTGCCGGTTATATCGAATACAGAAAGTCCCAGGACGTCATCACTCAGGAGATGCTTGATGAGATGACCCAGGACCAGATCAATGTCAATCTTTACAATCTCTGGAAAAACCAGTGCATCAGTTATACATATGAGCCGGGATCTACCGCAAAGCCCTTCTGTGTGGCAGCGGCTCTCGACAGCGGCGCGATAACCGGAGACGAGGTCTATACATGCAACGGAGCTCTTCAGGTTGCGAACTATTACATCAAGTGCCATACCTATGAGTCCGGCGGTGACGGTGTTGTAACCGTTCAGGATTCGATAGCATGGAGCTGTAACGTAGCCCTTATGAAGATCGCACAGACTCTCGGTGCAGAGAATATGTGCAAGTACCAGAGGATATTCAATCTCGGTCTTAAGACAGGCATCGATCTTGCGGGAGAAGCAAGGACAGATACACTGGTCTACAATAACCAGACAATGGGCCCTGTCGATCTTGCTACCAACTCATTCGGACAGAACTTCAATGCCACAATGATCCAGATGATCGCCGGCTTCAGTTCCCTTATAAACGGCGGATATTATTATGAGCCCCACCTTGTCAGCCAGATCACGGATTCCACAGGTGCCGTGGTCCAGACCATAGAGCCCAGAGTGCTCAGACAGACTGTATCGGAGTCTGTATCCGAGAGAATGAGACAGTACTGCAGAGCCACTGTTATGGAAGAGGGCGGTTCAAGACGAAGCGGAAGAAATGCAAGGCCCTTCGGATATGCCATCGGCGGTAAGACCGGAACGGCACAGACCATTCCCCGTGAGACCGGACAGATCGTCATCTCATTCATGGGATTTGCACCTGCTGATGATCCTCAGATCGCTATCTATGTTGTCATAGACAGACCTAATTTTGCCAAGCAGGATAACGTTAAGTATGCATGTCTTCTCTGCAGGGATATCCTTCAGGAAGTTCTTCCCTACATGGGGATCTATATGACGGAGCCTCTTTCCGACGAGGAGATAAGATACCTTGAAGAAAAGCAGCTTGAGAATACCCTCAAGTATACCCAGGGTACCGGCACATCCGATAACGGAAGCCAGACAGAGGATCCTTACGAACAGATCGAGATGACCCAGATCACCGATTCTACCGGTGAAACGGCTAACGTATATCCCAGATGGATGTCATATCCCATCGATCCCGCAACGGGCTACAGAGTGGGACCTGACGGAACCAAGTATGATGCGGATACGGGTGAACTCGCATACGGAACCTCTACCATCCTGGATGATTCGATCCCCGTCAATGACAATCTGGATTCGGACACCATAAGAACCAATAACTGATGAAAGTAAGATAATGGCAGCAAACAGGAACACAAAACAGAATAAGACCGGCGAGGTGATCAAGGGAAATTTTAAGAACGCCGCTGCCAATTTAAGCGACTATGTGGAGACCGATGTGGATATGAACCTGGTCTTCATAGTCCTGTTCCTGCTGGGCTTTGGACTACTCATGGTCTATTCCGCATCCTCTTATGTGGCATTCAGGGATTTCGGCAATTCCGCATACTTTTTCAAGAAACAGATAACTGCGGATCTGCTTGGGATAGTGGCCATGATCGTCACTGTTTTCGTGCCTCTTAAGTGGGTCGAAAAAAATAAGAGTACAAAATACCTGATAGCTGCTCTGGCCAATGTGGTTCTGTTCCTGGTAATTCCCTTTGGGATCGAGTCCCACGGAGCCAGAAGATGGATACAGATCCCCGGTATCGGAGGCAGCCTTCAGCCTGCAGAGATCACCAAGCTTTTAATGATAGTATTTCTCGCAGCCATGATAAATTCCATGGGAAATGCGTATATATCCTCGTGGAAAGGATTCCTGTTCTGTATGGCCATGGCGTCATTTTCTTCGTTTCTGCTCTATGCCCTGACAGATAATCTGAGTTCTGCGCTTATCGTTTTTATGATCGCATTTGTCATGTGCTTTGTGGCATCCCAGGATTTCAAAAAATATATCCTGCTTGTCGCGCTTGGACTTGCGGCGGCCGCGGGGGTTGTGGCATATGTTGAGAGCAATTCCTCAGCAACGGAAGGTTCATTCAGACTTACCCGTGTATCCTCCTGGCTTCATCCCGAGAATTCCGCAGAGACTTCCGCTCACCAGATGCTGCAGGGCTTGTATGCCATAGGCAACGGCGGATGGTTCGGAAGAGGACTCGGACAGAGCGTTCAGAAGGTATCTGTCCTTCCCGAGCCCCAGAACGATATGATATTTGCCGTAATATGCGAGGAACTTGGCATAGTCGGTGCGATATCCCTGATGATAATGTTCATCCTGCTGATATACAGAATGCTCCTTATCGCCAAGAATGCCAGGGACAGGTTCTCATTTTTGCTCGTATCCGGCGTAATGGCCCATTTTGCGATACAGATAATCCTCAATATCGCGGTTGTTACAGGTTCCATTCCCAATACCGGCGTATCGCTGCCCTTCATAAGCTACGGCGGATCTTCAGCTCTTTTCCTCCTTATAGAGGTGGGCCTTGTACTTAATGTGGACAGGGCTTCAAGGGCGGAAAGCAGGGAGCGTTGAGCCGGGAGAGGGGCACAGGCATCCGCAGGATAATGATACCTGTGCTGATATTTTTACTTGTATTCGCCTGCGTTATGGGAGTTGCATATTTCCTGGAGATATACAGGGTGGATCCGACGAAGATCTATGTTGACGGTAACACTCATTACACAAATCAGGAGATCTCTGATATAGTAATGACCGGGCCTTTGGGCGATAATTCGGTGGTTCTTTCCCTTAAGTACAAGAACAGGAAGATCACCGATGTTCCCTTTGTGGATGCCATAACCGTGGAGGTCATAGCATCCGACTCCAT
The DNA here is from genome assembly GCA_902761225.1 of uncultured Lachnospiraceae bacterium. GTDB lineage: Bacteria > Bacillota > Clostridia > Lachnospirales > Lachnospiraceae > AC2028. The sequence continues at coordinate 94,650 of CACWJQ010000001.1, forward strand.
CAGGATAAGGGTGTTTGAGAAGGCTCTTGCCGGTTATGTCAGATATCTTGACAGATATATCTATTTTGATAAGGACGGCACGGTTGTCGAGAGCTCCGAGGTGCTGACAAAGGGTATTCCCCAGGTTACCGGTATTGTTTTTTCCGGGATACAGGTGGGAAAGCCGCTGACTTCCGATGATACGGATATTTTTGCAAGGACCCTGGATCTTACCAAGCTTCTTGGAAAATATGAGCTTTCCGCGGATAGGATACACTTCCACGAAAACGGAGAGGTTACCGTATACTTCGGGAACGCGAGAGTGGATCTGGGTAAGGATGAGCAGGGGATCGAGGACAAGGTCATGCTCCTCGGTAAATTCCTTGAAAGAGTCGGTAATATGAGCGGTGTTCTGGATATGGAGGAGTACAGCCCTGAAGGGATTTATGTATTTACCCCCGACGAAACCGACTGAAGAACACAATATATTGAAAAAAAAGTTGAAAAAAAGGCATTTTTCAACTATTATTTACAAGGATGTTGACACTTATGCAGGAGGATAAAGCCTTGTACGAGATTAAAGAGCTCACAAAGCCCAATGGAAAAGCAAAGATTGTAGTAGTGGGTGTCGGCGGTGCCGGTAACAACGTTGTCGACAGAATGATAGAAGATGAGGTCACGGGTGTTCAGTTCGTGGCTATGAATACGGATCTTCAGGACCTCGAGCTTTCGCTCGCATCCGATAAGGTCCCCCTCGGTGAGAAGGTCACTCAGGGTCTTGGAGCAGGAGCCGATCCCGAGGTCGGTGCAAAGGCTGCCCAGGAAAGCCTTGATCAGATCAAGGAACAGATCAAAGATGCAGACATGGTCTTCATAGTATGCGGAATGGGCGGCGGAACCGGAACCGGTGCCGCACCTGTCATCGCACATGAAGCAAGACAGATGGGAAAGCTTACCGTAGGTGTTATGACCACGCCTTTCTCCATCGAAAGAGCAGTAAGAAGAGAGAATGCCGAAAACGGGATCGCCAAGATCCGTGAGGATCTCGATACCATACTTGTGATTCCCAATGACAAGCTGTTCAATCTTGCCAGCAAGTCAACTCCCATCAAGCAGATGTTCAAGCTTGCAGATGAGGTTGTAAAGCAGGCAGTAAGAGGAATCACAGATATCATCAATGAGGACGGTGTCATCAATCTTGACTTCAGGGATATCGAAAGAGCCATGAAGGATAAGGGAACCGCTCTTATCGGTATCGGAGAAGCAGAGGGAGAAGGAAGAGCGATTGCTGCAGCCAAGGCTGCCGTTGAGAGCAAGCTTCTTGATTCCAGCATCGAAACAGCACAGGCTGTCATCATCAATATCGTCGGTTCCGTTACTGCCGGTGATATGACTGATATCGAAGAGTATTTCAAGGAACTCATCGGTGATGATGTTAACTTCTATCTCGGTGTAAGAGATGATGAGAGCATGGGTGAGAAGCTCAGCGTTACCGTTATCGCAACAGGTATCGCTGACGGAAACCAGGGCGGAGGATATGATGTTCGCCAGGCTGCTCCCGCTTCACAGGCAAGATTCGGCACAGCTAATATTCCTTCCCTTGACAATGTGGGATTTGGTCCTGCGTCCTCAGCTGCTCCCGCACCTGCTGCTCCGGCTCAGCCCGTAACAGAGAGACAGATCGGACAGATGAGAACCGTTAATCCTTCCAGTTTCTCTGCAGGAAACCTTAAGCCCAGAGTAGAGAATGTGCACATGGATGTTCCTTCGTTCCTCAGAAAGAAGAACGGAGACTGATCTGACAAAGAGGTGGCCCATGATCAGACGAGAAGACATCCTGCCCATGGGATTTTTAAAGAAGTCGGATTATTCGGGATCCTGCGGAGGACTCAGGTACAGACTTAAGAAGGTTACCGAGACTTCCAAGGATGATTCGGGTGAGGAAAGAAAGACGGATCTGCTTTTATGTGAGATCTGGCCCGGACCGTTTAATTACATCACCACACCTGCCGAACTGAAGATGTCAGAGAAGTTCACATTCGACGAAGACGGTGTCTGTGATGCGATTTCCTGGATGAATGACAGACTTGCCGAGGATCCCGGCAAATGGGAAAAAGCAGCTTCCAATTGGGAGAGTTATTCGGGGATCTGAAATAAACTCAGAATGAGGAGAAGGGTATGAAGTGTCCTTATTGCGGCAGTGACGATACCAGAGTTATCGATTCAAGACCTGCAGATGATAATTATTCCATCAGGAGACGCAGGATCTGTGATAACTGCAACAAGCGTTTTACCACCTATGAGAAGGTTGAGACCATCCCTCTTATCATCATCAAGAAGGATAATAACAGAGAGCAGTACGACCGTGCCAAGATCGAATCCGGCGTACTCAGGGCATGTCATAAGAGACCTGTAAGTGCCACTCAGATCACACAGCTTGTTGATGAGGTTGAGAACGAGATAAGCACACTTGAAGATAAGGAGATCCCTTCCCGTGTTATAGGTGAGATCGTTATGAAGAAGCTCAAGGATCTCGATGCGGTTGCATATGTAAGATTTGCATCCGTGTACAGGGAGTTCAAGGATGTCGATTCATTCATGGACGAGCTTAAGGGCTTCATAGGAAAGAAATAAATCTGATACGATATTGAGAGGACAGGTGATGCCTGTCCTCTTTTTTGTATGTTATAATATCCTTGGTGTATTGTTGGTAATCTGTTTACGGGTTTCTATAGGATAAAGATGATCTACCTGGATAATGCTGCAACTACAAGACTTGAGGATTCTGCTTTTGAGGCAATGCTCCCTTTTCTTAGGGATGAGTACGGAAATGCCTCGGCTGTTTATGATATTGCGAGAAGATCGAAGAAAGCAGTGTTTGGCGCAAGGAAGCAATGCGCTTCGGTGATAGGAGCTTCGCCATCAGAGATCTTCTTTACATCGGGCGGAAGCGAATCTGATAACTGGGCGCTCGCAGGGGCTTATGAGACTTACAGAAGAAGGAGCAAAGAGCATGGTAGCACTGCTGCAGATAGTGTTGCCTCAGAAAGCGTTGTATCCTGTGGACATATCATCACAACTGCAATAGAACATCATGCGGTGCTCAGGACTGCGGAGTATCTGGAATCTCTCGGAGTTTCCGTAACATATCTGAAGCCTGACAGCGAGGGGTACATCTCTCCGTTACAGGTGACCGGAGCCATGCGTCCGGATACATTCCTTGTGTCCGTGATGACAGCAAATAATGAGATCGGAACCATAGAGCCTGTAAGGGAGATCGCAGCAGCTGTCCGGAATATCAGAAAGGATGTGCTGATACATACCGATGCTGTACAGGCTTTCGGACAGATAGACCTTAAGGATATGGCCGGATGCGTGGACCTGCTATCCGCAAGTGGGCATAAGCTCGGCGGTCCAAAGGGTGTCGGACTTATGTATATACGTGACGGGATCAAGTTCCCGCCCTATATAAGAGGCGGAATGCAGGAAAGCGGGAGACGTGCGGGGACTGAGAATATCGCAGGAATAGTCGGATTTGGCGCTGCTTCGGAGTATGCTTTAAGCTCACTTGATGAAAGAATCGAGACTGAGACTGTTCTCAGGGACAGGCTGATCTCCGGACTTAAGAAGATTCCTGAGGTGATCATAAACGGTTCCTACAGCGTGGGTGACCACGAAAGAAGACTACCCGGCAATGTTTCAGTATGTATAAATGGCATCGAGGGAGAATCAGCTCTTATCATGCTGGACAGGGAAGGTATATGTGCATCCAGCGGTTCTGCCTGTGCGTCGGGAGCGAGGGAACCGTCCCATGTACTGCAGGCTATTGGAAGAGCATATGATGAATCCAAGGGCTCTTTACGATTTACGATCTCACATCGTAATACAGAAGAAGAGATAGATACTGCGGTCATAAAGATCACAGATATCGTTATGAAGCTTCGTGATAACAGAAGATGAATAAGATGAGCAAAACAGTAGTAGTCGGTATGAGCGGAGGCGTTGATTCCTCAGTCTGCGCATATCTGCTAAAGGAACAGGGATACAATGTCATAGGTGTTACGATGCAGATCTGGAGACCGGAGAATGCATGCGATGTATCCGATAACGGAGGGTGCTGCGGGCTGTCAGCCGTTGATGATGCAAGGCGGGTTTCGGAGGTGCTTGATATCCCGTATTATGTGATGGATTTCAGGGAGGAGTTCCAGAGATCCGTCATCGATCATTTTGCGGCGCAGTACGTAAAGGGGAAAACACCTAATCCCTGTATAGAATGTAACCGGCATGTTAAGTGGGAAGCGCTTCTCAGAAAGGCCAGGGACATAGGAGCCGATTACCTTGCCACAGGTCATTATGCAAGGATCCTGCGCCTTGAGAACGGAAGATACTCCATATCCGCTTCAAGGACTGCTGCAAAGGACCAGACATATGCTCTTTATGCGCTGACACAGGACCAGCTTTCACATACTCTTTTGCCGATAGGCGAATATGAAAAAAGCGATGTCAGGAGGATAGCAGAAGAAGCGGGACTTCCTGTTGCACATAAGAAGGATTCTCAGGAGATATGCTTTGTTCCTGACGGAGATTATGCATCGTTCATAGAAAATGAACCGGGTGTAACTGTTCCGGGACCGGGGGACTTTGTGACTCCCGATGGGCGGTTCATCGCAAAGCATAAGGGCATCACTCACTATACGGTGGGTCAGAGACGCGGTCTTGGTGTTGCAGCTGGAGAGCGTATCTATGTTACCGATATAGACCCTGAGACTGACCGGGTGACTTTGGGGTCAGACGATGATCTTCTTACCCGGACAGTTTCCGCTGACGATGTGTGCTGGATGGGAATTGACGGTCTTCCTTACGGGGAAAAGAAAAGAGTGAAGGCCAAGATCCGTTACAATCATGGCGGAGAATACGGAGTGCTTGAGACTGAAGAGGACGGCAATGTCATGGTTACCTTCGATAAGCCTGTGCGTGCGGCTGCTCCTGGTCAGGCGCTGGTATTCTACGATGAGACAGGGACATATATTTACGGCGGCGGCACCATAATTTAGTACGTTGAAGCGTGGAGGATGTACACGGATGGGATTTTTCAGGAAGATCAAAAAATTCATATCTCTCCAGGATACTCTCGAAGATAAGATCTTCTGTGTTGTCCTTCTGGTGGGAGTTGTGATCGTTGCAGTCTCTACCGCCGTCACATTTGTTGAGGACCTGAGTCCGGTTGCCAATGTGAGTACTGCGGCGGCAGGCTTTATGCTTGTTGCGGTATTTTTAGTTGCTTATGTTCTGAAGCATCCGGATCTTGCCAGGCTGATGCTGTGCCTGATACTAAACTGCTTTGTATGTCCCCTGGCATTTTTTGTATGCGGAGGAATAGATTCGGGAATGCCCCTTTATATGGTGGCGGGCATATTTCTGATAGTGCCCGTACTGAAGGGAAGAAGGAGACTGGTCTGCATAGGTCTGTCCATCATCACGGATGTCCTGTGCATAATCCTTTCGTATGACTACATGCCGGGAGCAAAGCCCTTCTTTGAGCATGATACCAATATCCTTGCTCCACTTTCTCTGGAGGCGAGGTTCATCGATATGCTCTGTTCGCTGGTGCTGATCACGCTCTACCTCGTGGTGACCACGGCTCTTATCATGAATGCATATCAGGAGGAGAGGGCCAAGAGGGAGAGGCTTCTTGCTGAGCTTGACTATCTCTCCAGAAGGGACGGACTTACCGGTCTTAACAACAGACGTGAAATGAACGGTTTTCTCGAAAAGCTCCGTATATCGGATGAACGTTTCTATATGCTGATGATCGATATCGACCATTTTAAGCTGCTGAATGATACACACGGTCACAGTTTCGGAGATGTGGTGCTTAAGAGACTTGCGGAGATAATGCAGGAGACCATTGATCCGGGCGATGATGAGATGATCGCAAGATACGGCGGGGAGGAATTCCTGATCGTGATGAAGGCGGATGATATGAACGCTGCTTATGAAAAGGCAGATACCCTCAGGAAGAATTTTGAAAAGGAAAAGTGGGAGGTTCCGGAGCTTGTTACGACCTTCAGCGGAGGGCTGGTACACTGTTCCGAATATGAGAATTACTACAAGGCAATCACGGATGCGGACAAGATGCTTTACGAGGCTAAGGATGGCGGCAGAAACAGTATAAGGATGAGATGAGCGGAACTGACAGGGATACAATAGAGGCAATAGCATATTACAGATCAGCCCTTCCGGAAAAGTTCGGTGTTCCCAGGCAGAGCGGTCTTGCACCGAATCTGAAGGGGAGGATAGTCTTTGAGGAAAGGTATTCTGATCCCAATGCCTTTGACGGACTTGAAGGATTTGACCGGATATGGGTCGTCTGGAGATTTGATGTCAAAAAGGATGACACGTTCCGTGCAAAGGTGAGACCTCCAAGGCTCGGGGGCAACACCTATATGGGGGTTTTTGCCACAAGGTCCCCATTCAGACCCAATCACCTGGGACTGACCTGCGCCAGGATAGAGGGTATCGGGACCGACGAAAACGGCAGATGCTTCATAGATGTCTCCGGGGCGGACATGACAGACGGAACTTCCGTGTATGATATAAAGCCCTACATCCCCTATGCCGATTCCTATCCTGATGCAAGAGGAGGCTTTGCACAGGATGAAGCAAACAGGTATCACAAGCTGGACGTGGATATACCTGATGAGATAAAGCATAAGTTTGGCGAAGATGAACTTTCGGGACTGATCGAAATACTGTCCCTGGATCCGAGACCCTCATACCAGGATGACCCCGACAGGATCTACGGATTATCCTATGCCGGATCGAACATAAAGTTTAGGGTTATGGAAGACCGGCTTATGGTGATAAGTGTGGAGTAAGGTGAACGGGAGAACCGCCCCTGTTCACTTCACGGTAAAAAATGCGGAATAACCGCATTTTTTCATGTTTAGACAAGCTTGTCTAAGCGATAAAAACGTCATTTCCTGCTTTGTGTCGTGTAACTTTTTCAATGATCATTTTATTCTGCAGATGAAAGGAGGTATTCCGAATGGACCAGACTAAGGTCGGACAGTTTTTAAAACAGCTCAGAAAAGAAAAAGGAATTACCCAGGAAGAATTTGCAGAAAAGATTGGCGTTTCCGGAAGGACCGTATCGAGATGGGAGACAGGCTCCAATATGCCTGATATCTCCCTGCTCGTTGATATTGCGGACTTCTATGATGTGGACGTCAGAGAGATCATTGAAGGAGCGAAAAAAAGCGAGATGATGAATGATGATATCAGGGATACCGCCGAAAAAATGGCGGATTACGCAGGTGCGGAAAAAGGCAGATTACTTAAATTTGCGCAGATCACAGGTATTATAGGGATAATAGTCCTGTCTGCGGCAACCATATTCCAGTGTATTAACTATGAACCGTCCCCATGGACTTTTATCGGGGTATTATTATCCTTTGCAGCACTTATTTCCATGATGGTCATGACGCTGTATGTAACGGGAGTGCTTCGAAAGATAGTGAATAACAGTACCGCTTTTATAACGATACTGGTACTGATAGCCATACTTTTATTCGTTGTGATCAGGTATATCCTGGGAATGATGGTCGTTATCGGAATGCTGTATCTGGACTATCGGAAGCCCATGAGCCGGGTGGAAGGCATAGAAAATTATGATAAGGCACACCTGGTGGAGGAATTTTCCGGAGATATGACATCACACTTTTTTCTTTTCCCGGATGATGTGAGCATAGCTGAAAAGGCTGATTTCCGTTATGAATACAAGACGGGACTTCTTGATACCGATGGGGCCTTTTTCCTTGAGGCGGTATACTCTGAGGATGCATTTGAGGATGAAATAGAACGCCTCTCGGAGGTGACCTGTACCATAGAACTTAAGGCCGGGGATCATACCCAGGTTGTCATGTATGACGAGGACATGTATAATTATCCTGCCTATATAGCCATGGACGGATATTGCCATGATTACGAATATGCACTTCTGGATGAAGAGAATAACAGGATAGTGTATGTGCTCCTTGGTTATCCGGATCCGGATGAACTGGAAGAGTACAGTGACTATCTGAAATCGGATCCGTCAGCATACGATCTGGGTGATGAGAATACCCTTGAAAGATTCTGCATATATGCGGTCAGGTCTGATGAATTTGACGGATACGACGAATACTGAGACTAGTGATGCAGGAAACCGGGCCGGTTATGAACGAGGGGAAGGTAATTAATTAGGTGACCTATGAACGAAGGCAATAACAATAAAAAAGTGGTGAAAACGGTACTGATCGTTCTGGTATCGGTATTTGCCGGTTTTATACTCCTGATAGGAATTGGCATATTATTGCTCGTTGGAGGAGCTAAGTGGTTTATATCATCTATACCTGAGTATGTGGAAGAGAGGAACGAGGCGGCCTCACAGAAGACATTCTCCACATACTATGATGATTCTGCAGTTGTAAGTGCCAGGTTTTTTGAGCGGGACTGGGCGGGCAGCGGTTATGTGTACACGGATGTTCCTGAAGAAGTGTTGGAAGATCTTGTCAAAGACCTTGACTCCCTTCATATCGTCAAGGTTGGCGGAATGCATGACTATTACTATGGTTATGTGTCCGGTGTTGAACTGATATATGAGAACGGCCGGCGTATCAGTTTCGACGGGGAAAGAATATCGTATTATCCGGATATGGGCGATGAGGAAAAAGCGTCCATCTTTATGTATTTTGAAGAGGGCAGAGAAGGTTTCTTTGATATACTCACAAAATACTCCGGCCCTTCGGATCCGTTAATTCGTCCCGTTTATGAACATCCGATCAGTGAGTACAGCGCTGGCGAATTAAGCGGTGTAAGCTTTGAAACAGTGTCTGTTTCTCAAACAGGGACAGACCTTAAGATACTGAATGGATCCGATAAACGGATCGGTGTCTCGGAATGGTATGTTGTTGAGAAAAAGGAGAACGACACATGGTATAGCCTTACGAGACATGATAGCGGATCTGCAGATGTGCAAACCGACGATCTTCAGGATGCGGAGCCCGGAAGCGAAGTGTTTATGTCACTCGATTGGAGTGATGATTATGGCAGATTATTCGATGGTGAATACAGAGTTTTGATGATGATATACGAATATTCTGAAGAAGGGCAGATAAGTGAGCCGGTTATAATGTCGGCAGAGTTTGTAATAAATAGGACTAAGAGACGCTGAAATAAATAACGGGGACGGTTTTTGTACTCGCAATTATATGTGAATACAAAAGCTGTCCCTGTTTTTCTTATATGATCACGGATGCCGGCGACCCGGGTTCATTAAAGCTTGTGATATTCAGGCAGTCTGTTTTCGTAGACGCAGTAGTACTTGAATCCTGCTTCGAGCATCACATCCGGTACGCGTGCGAACTCGCTTCCCACGTACTGGGGCTTATGGGCATCGGAGCCTACGGTTACGATCTCGCCGCCGAGCTCACGGTACCTTTTGAGAACAGCCATGCAGGGGTGGAATTCCTTCATTCCCTTGCTTATGGACTTGGTGTTTATCTCAATTCCTTTTTCATTCTCGATGAGGTGTTTAAGGATCTCGTCAATGATGTCCCCGTATTCCGAATAACTGTACTCACGGTTTCCGCTGGGGAAGTATCTTACGATGTAATCCATATGTCCGAGACAGTCGAAGTTATGGAACTTCTTTATATTGGTGAGTGTCTCGGTCAGATACTGTCTGAAAACCTCTTTTTCATCTTTTCCCTCGTAAAATGATTCATAGTAGGGGTCCTGACCTCCCACAAGATGCTGGGAACCGATGATGTAGTCATATTCATGAGCTCTTGCAAAGATCAGGTTATCTTTTACGCAGTTTTCCTGAAGTCCGATCTCCAGACCGAACTCGATGCGGATCTTATCCCTGTATTTTTCCCTCATGTTTAAAAGCTCGTAGAGATAGGAGTCCGCGTTCAGCATAAAGGAGGTGGGAGTGACTACGTCTTCGGCACCTTCGGGAGAGTTCGCATAGCAGAAATCCTGGTGCTCGGTAAAAGCGATAGTGTCGAGTCCCGCACCTATGGCGGCCTCTATCATGGATTCCATCGAAGCATCGCTGTCTCCGGAATGGTGAGAGTGCATGTGGCAGTCTGCAAGAATGGGCATTTTTTACTTCCTCCGAAAATATGTTTTATGTAAATATGCTGATATTTTACCATTCATATTCTACAATTACATTCCTTTTCTAAAATTGCCTTAGATGGTATAATTTGTTTGCTGTCTATGGCAGTGGGGATCATACTGCCCGGACGGTAAGTTTCCAAAACTTTATTAGGGAGGGTATTATGGAAGATAACAAGGATCTTGAAAAGACAGTAGAGGAAGAGAGCAAGGAGGTCGAGGCTGCCGAAGCTTCCGAGAATTCTAAGGCTGATTCTTCTGAATCGGAGGAGAAGGAAGAGAAGGAGCCCGAAACTGTCAACATCAACAAGGAAGAACTTAAGAAACAGCTGACAGAAGCATATACCGATCTTGGTGAGAAGTTCTACAAAGAGGTTTGCCAGCCTTTATCAGGAAGACCCAGAGAGCTTCCCAGACCTTCACTTTTTACCGATCAGGTTGCAAAGATAAAGTCGATCAAGGAGAAGATCGATACAATAGTTTCTGCAGAGCTTGCTGCCAAGGGACTCAAGGCATGTCCCGATTGTGAGAACGAGGTTGTTCTTGCAAGTAAGTTCTGTAACATGTGCGGATACAGGTTCCCTGTCAAGAATGACGAGAAGAAGATGAGACCCACACCCATTCCCAGATGTAAGCAGTGCGGTGCCAATCTCGAGCCCGATTCCGTATTCTGTCCTGATTGCGGAAAGAGACAGTAAAGAGAGTTTTTCGGTTATGTAAACCGATAACAAACGTTATTGAGAAACGCCGTATTTTTAAGAGTTTTTCACTTGAATTATACCTGTGAAACTTGTAAAATAAGTTCGTTGCTGATAAAAATTTGACAAAGTTTTTTGTCGGATTTTCAGTTTAAAACCAAATAATTTCTAGGAGGAATTAAAAATGGCAGTAAAAGTTGCTATCAATGGTTTTGGCCGTATTGGTCGTCTTGCTTTCAGACAGATGTTTGGTGCTGAGGGATTCGAGATCGTAGCTATCAACGATCTTACTTCTCCCGAGATGCTTGCTCATCTTCTTAAGTATGACTCAACACAGGGAAAGTACGCATTAGCAGATAAGGTTTCTTTCGATGAGAACAGCATCACTGTAGATGGAAAGAAGATCACCATCTATGCTGAAGCTAAGGCTGCTGATCTTCCTTGGGGACAGCTCGGAGTAGACGTTGTACTTGAGTGCACCGGTTTCTACACCAGCAAGGATAAGGCACAGGCTCACATCGATGCCGGCGCTAAGCACGTTATCATCTCTGCTCCTGCAGGAAACGATCTTCCTACTATCGTATACAACGTTAACCATCAGTCACTTACCGCTGATGACAAGATCATCTCTGCTGCATCCTGCACCACCAACTGCCTTGCACCTATGGCTAAGGCTCTTAACGATCTTGCTACCATCAAGTCCGGTATCATGTGCACCATCCACGCTTACACCGGCGATCAGATGACCCTTGACGGACCTCAGAGAAAGGGCGACAAGAGACGTTCACGTGCTGCTGCATGCAACATCGTTCCCAACTCCACCGGCGCTGCAAAGGCTATCGGCCTTGTTATCCCTGAGCTCAACGGAAAGCTCATCGGCGCTGCTCAGCGTGTTCCTACCCCTACCGGATCAACAACCATCCTTACCGCTGTTGTTGAAGGCAATGTAACCAAGGAGCAGATCAACGACGCTATGAAGGCTGCTTCAAACGAGAGCTTCGGATACAACACCGATGAGATCGTTTCCAGCGATATCGTAGGAATGACCTACGGATCACTCTTCGATGCAACCCAGACCATGGTTCTTCCTCTTGATAACGGAACTACCCAGGTTCAGGTTGTTTCATGGTATGACAATGAGAACTCATACACCAGCCAGATGGTTCGTACCATCAAGCACTTCGGAAGCCTTCTTAACAAATAATAGAAAGCAAACGAGAATATGAAGTCAGGGCCCGGTCCGGCAAGGGCCGGGTCCTTTTTTATCAAAAAAACAGTAAGGAGAAAAATCATGGCATTAAACAAGAAATCAGTTGACGACTTTAATGCAAAGGGCAGAAGAGTCCTCGTAAGATGTGATTTCAATGTACCCCTCAAGTCAGGAGAGATCACCGATGAGACCCGTATCGTAGCTGCACTTCCCACCATCAAGAAGCTTGTAAGCGACGGCGGAAAGGTTATCCTTTGCTCCCACCTTGGAAAGGTTAAGGAAGGCCCCAATGAGAAGGAGTCCCTTGCTCCCGTAGCAGCAAGTCTTTCCGCAAAGCTTGGCAAGGAAGTTAAGTTCATCGCTGATTATTCTGTTACCGGCGAGGCTGCTACCGCAGCTGTTAACGCTATGAACGAAGGCGATGTTATCCTTCTTCAGAATACCCGTTTCCGTATGGAAGAGGAGACCAAGCCTGAGAAGGCCGGCGAGGCTTTCGCTAAGGAACTTGCAGATCTCTGCGATGACTATGTATGCGATGCATTCGGATCATCCCACAGAGCACATGCTTCAGTTTCCGTAGTTACCAAGTATGTCCGTGAGAAGGGCGGCAACTGTGCAGTAGGATACCTTATGCAGAAGGAAATCGACTTCCTCGGAAATGCAGTTGAGAATCCTGTTCGTCCCTTCGTTGCAATCCTTGGCGGCGCTAAGGTTGCTGACAAGCTCAACGTTATCAATAACCTCCTTGAGAAGTGCGATACCCTCATCATCGGCGGCGGTATGGCTTATACCTTCCTTAAGGCTAAGGGATACGAAGTTGGTAAGTCACTTCTTGACGAGACCAAGATCGATTACTGCAAGGAAATGATCGCTAAGGCTGAGGCTAACGGCAAGAAGCTTCTTCTTCCCGTTGATACCGTTCTTATCGAGTCATTCCCCGATCCCATCGACAATCCTGACATCAAGACCGAGGTTGTTAAGGCTGATGCCATTCCTGCAGACAAGGAAGGCGCTGATATCGGACCTGAGACCCAGGCTCTTTATGCTGAGGCAGTTAAGACCGCTAAGACCGTTGTATGGAACGGACCTATGGGCGTATTCGAGAATCCCGTTCTTGCAACCGGAACCAAGGCTGTAGCTCAGGCTCTTGCTGATACCGATGCTACCACCATCATCGGCGGCGGAGATTCTGCAGCAGCTGTTAACCAGCTTGGATTTGCAGACAAGATGAGCCACATCTCCACCGGCGGCGGTGCTTCCCTTGAGTTCCTTGAGGGCAAGGTTCTTCCCGGAGTTGATGCAGCTGACGACAAGTAATCTGTATTGATTTATTGATAACAGGGTTCTGGCGAGTATATTTTATTTGTGCTGCCCGCCTGAGCCGGTGCATTGGCGTTCGAAAAGACACGAACGCTGTCCGAGCATAAATCGGTTCCCGAGGCCACTGTTTGAGCAGCTCGCGCCTCTTAGCGCGAGCGTCGCGAGTTGGCCGAGGGCGATTTAGGTTATGCGAGGACTGACGGAGCACCGAAAAGCGAAGGCATAGGCAAGCAATTAAAATATACTCGTCAGAACCCGTTTAGTATAAGGAGAAATAATATGGCACGTAGAAGAATCATTGCCGGAAACTGGAAGATGAACAAGACTCCTTCAGAAGCCGTAGCACTCTGTGCAGAGCTTAAGGACCTTGTTGTAAACGATGCTGTAGATGTTGTTTACTGCGTACCTGCCATCGATATCGTTCCTGTTGCTGAGGCAGTTAAGGGAACTAATGTACACGTAGGTGCAGAGAACTTCTACATCGAGGACAAGGGTGCATTCACCGGCGAGATCTCAGCTCCCATGCTCAAGGAAGCAGGTGTTGAGTACGTTATCATCGGACACTCCGAGAGAAGAGATATCTTCGGAGAGAATGATATCCTCATCAATGCCAAGGTTAAGAAGGCATTCGCATCCGGACTTACTCCCATCCTCTGCTGCGGCGAGTCACTTGCACTCCGCAAGGCAGGAACCTACAAGGAGTGGATCAAGAGACAGATCGAGTGGGATCTTACAGATGTTACCGCTGATCAGGTTAAGACTCTCGTTATCGCTTACGAGCCTATCTGGGCTATCGGAACCGGCGAGACCGCAACTGCAGATCAGGCTCAGGAAGTCTGCAAGATGATCCGTGAGACCATCGCCGAGATGTATGATGCAGCTACCGCTGAGGCAGTTCGTATCCAGTACGGCGGATCAATGAATGCAGGTAATGCAGCTGAGCTTCTTGCCAAGGAAGACATTGACGGAGGACTTATCGGAGGCGCATCCCTTAAGCCCGACTTCGGCAAGATCGTTAATGCATAATTATGTATTGAAATGACAGGGCTGCTGCCGGTAAGGCAGCAGCTTTTTTTATTTTGGCACAAGTGCCCGATTAATGGTAATATGTTCGAATAAGCTTATTTGATCGAGATATGAAAAAAACTGATCTGAAAAATAAAATACTGCGCCTTGGGATGACACTGCTCCTGGCTCTTATCATGGGCTGTTCACAGGGGGCGGGGGATGCGGACAATACGCTTCAGACAGACAGCTCCGAAAGTCAGGCACCGGATGAAGGACAGGCCGAAACCTCAGCTTCTCCGGATGATGAAACCGCGGGATCCGAGGTCATAGAGCCGGAAATCCCGCAGCCGTCACCCGAAGATGTGGCTGATGCATGGATAAAAGAGCACGCCATATACAGGGAAGCAACATATGTTGATATATCCCACACGGATGTAAACGGCGTTGATATAGATACCGTCATAGAAAGGCTCCCTAATCTTGAACGTCTTGTGATGATAGACTGCGGCCTTGATAATGACGGATATGCATCGCTGCAGGACAGACATCCCGATATCAAGATAGTATGGGAGATAGTACTGTCACACTGGACTATCAGGACCGATTCTGTTGCCTTCAGTACGTTCAAGACAACAGCCGATGATTTCTTCATGGAAAACGACGAGGCCTATTACCTGAAGTACTGCAATGAACTGGTGGCCCTTGATCTGGGACATAACTGGGTTTCGGATCTTTCTTTCCTTGAGTATATGCCGGAGCTCAAGATACTTATCCTGGTTGATAATGTAAAATACAAAGAGGGTGACAATTACAGACACCTGACAGATCTGTCAGAATTACAGTATGTGCCGAAGCTCAGGTATCTGGAGATATTCGCAAATAATGTCTCTGATTTTTCATTCATGCAGTATCTTCCGGAACTGGAGGATCTTAACATAAGCTATAATTCGGTTTCGAGCATACAGTATCTCACCGGTTTTTCCAACCTGAAAAGACTGTGGATGGAGGAGACATACATATCATATAATAACTATGTCTATCTGACCCAGCTGTATCCGAATGCCCAGATTGTGTATTTTGGCGAAAGCTCGATAGATCAGGGCTGGCGCTCCGGTCCCAGATATTATGCGATGCGGAGAATGTTCAGGGAAAATATCATAGACGATCTGTACAGGGACTGACATCTGTCAGGCTGTGCGGACCATAAGATAAACACGGAGGTAATATAATGGCAGAACTGTGCGTTAAGTTTTTTTCCAATTGTCTTAAGAGAAATACAGAGTTTAAAATGCTGCTTCCCAACGATCCCAGACAGGATATCCCATGGGAGGAAGAAAAACACAGACCTGAGGATATGAAGACCATACTGCTTCTTCACGGATATACGGGAGATGCGGATATATGGGTGAACAGGGAACAGGCTGCAGGCCTCAATATCGCCATTGTTGCTCCAAACGGTGAAAACGGCTTCTGGCTTGACGGAGAGGCCACAGGAAGAAAGTATGCATCCTTCGTGGGTGAAGAACTTATAGAGTATATAAGAAAGACCTTCGGTCTTGCACTTACTCCGGATAAGACAGGTGTGATGGGCCTTTCAATGGGCGGATTCGGAGCGCTTCATACCGCGCTTGCATATCCCGAAACCTTCGGATGCGCAGCAGCTCTTTCATCCGCGCTGATACATAATGAAGTGGCAAAGATGAAGGAAGGACAGGGGAATTCCGTCGCCAATTATGAGTATTACAAGGAGTGTTTCGGTGATCCTTCAAAGCTGCAGGAAAGTGATAATAATCCCGAGTATCTTGTAAAGAAGCTCAAAGCAGAGGGAAGGAAGCTTCCTGATATCTTTATGGCGTGCGGAACAGAGGATTTTCTTCTTGAGCCCAACCGCGCGTTCCATAAGTTCCTGACGGATGAAGGCGTGGATCATGTATATGAAGAAGCGGAGGGTATACATGACATGAACTTCTGGAGCAGATATGCAGCAATCTTTATGCCCAGGATGTTCGGCTGAAGAAATCCGTGAGGGCATGTACACAGGTGAGTGAAACCGATTTTTCTTGACACGGAAACTGAATATATATATAATCTTCTCAAGTGAAAGGGAGTAGCCAAACGGTGGAAACTTTCCCCCGGGCTTGAGATCGTCACCCGGCACTGCGCGGAGGATTCAGCGAAACGCAGTAGCCCGTATCAAGTTAGAAGGCAAGACTTTTACTGTAACTTTAAAGGTTGCGGTAAAGGTCTTTTTTTTAGCAAAAGATACGAACCGCATCCCAAATGATCAAGGGACCGGAAAGCCAGACCGGAACCTGTTGCCGGATGATCCGGCGGAAAGAGAGGAGAAAATGGACGATTATATTGGCGCAATCATTGTCGGAGGAATAATCCTGATCCTGTTGATCATCATATTCATTACCGGCTACGTGAAGGCTTCAACCGATGAGGCATTCATCATCACAGGTCTTCACAAGGAACCCAGGTATCTGATCGGACGTGCCGGGATCAAGATCCCTTTCTTCGAAAAGAAAGACGTTCTTAAACTCCAGCTGATCCCTATCGATGTCAAGACCAGTTCCGCAGTTCCCACCGCAGACTACATCAACATCATGGTTGATGCTACGGTAAACGTTCAGATCGGTCATACCCCTGACCTGATCAAGAAGGCATCCAAGAACTTCCTGAACAAGAAGCCCGAGTATATCGCAGCTGTGGCAAGAGAAGTACTTGAAGGTAATGTCCGTGAGATCGTAGGTAAGATGCATCTTGAGGAGATGGTCTCAGACCGTCAGAAGTTCGCAACTCTTGTAAAGGAAAATGCCGATCCCGATCTTGAGGCTATGGGACTTGTTATCACCAGCTTCAATGTTCAGAATTTCGTTGATGACAATCATGTGATCGAGAACCTCGGTGTTGATAACGTTGTACGTATCCAGAAGGCAGCAGCCATCTCCAGAGCAGAGTCCGAAAGAGATATAAAGATCGCTCAGGCACAGGCTGACAAGGCTGCTAATGATGAGCAGGTAAAGGCACAGACCGAGATTGCTACCAAGCAGAACGAACTGGCTATCAAGCAGTCAGAACTGAAGCAGGAAGCTGATACCAAGCAGGCTGTTGCGGATGCAGCTTATGAGATCCAGCAGCAGGAACAGAGAAAGACCATCGAGGTCACAAGAGCAAATGCAGACATTGCACGTCAGGAAAGAGAGACAGAGCTTAAGCAGCGTGAAGCTGATGTTCGTGAGCAGGTCCTCAATGCTGAAGTCAGAAAGAAAGCAGATGCAGAGAAGTATCGTCGTTCACAGGAAGCAGATGCTGCACTGATCGAGAGACAGCGTGAAGCAGATGCACGTAAGTATGAGCAGGAGAAGGCTGCAGAAGCTGTCAAGGCTCAGGCAGATGCAAGCATTTATGCCAAGGAGAAGGAAGCAGCCGGTATCGCGGCAGTAGGACGCGCAGAGGCTGAAGCTATCCAGGCAAAGGGTCTTGCAGAGGCTGAGGCAATGGAGAAGAAGGCAGAAGCATACGCTAAGTACAACAATGCCGCTATCACCGAGATGATCATCAAGCAGCTGCCTGCTATCGCCAAGGAAGTTGCAGCTCCCATCGCAGCCATCGAGAAGGTTACCGTTATCGATTCCGGCAGCGGAGATTCAGGCGTTGCAAGTGTCGGCGGATATACTCCTGCAGTTATGGCCAAGGTCATTGAGGCTGTTAAGGAGACCACAGGCTTCGATCTTATGGATGTCATGAAGGCTCAGACATATGATGCCAAGGTCAACAAGAACATCAATGTCACAGGTCTTGATACCCAGATCGTCAGGGAAGCTGCCAACACAGTTAAAGACGATGAGTGACCGGATTTAAGATCTTAATTTTCTTTTTGGGCGGGTAGGATAACTTTTACACCGGACAGGGCAATCCTGTCCGGTGTTTTTCATATAGTGTTAAAAAAGCATCTTTTCTTGCTGATATCACATGGCAAAGGGTATGTGTAAAGTCATTTTGTGCTAATATATCCGGTGTATCAACTCAGAAGGAATACCGGTCATATCCATGAATAAGCTTTATAAGAACGATCCAGCATTTTATAGAAAAGTATTTGCCATTACTCTGCCCATCGCTCTTCAGAGTCTGATCACCATCGGTGTCAATATGCTTGATACCATCATGGTGGGAAGCCTTGGAGACGATGCTCTTTCAGCTACATCTCTGGCGAATTCCTTTATCACCGTTTATCACATTTTCTGTATGGGGCTCGGTATGGGAGCTTCGGTTCTTGTGTCCAGATACTGGGGTATGAAGAAGGCAGCAGAAGAATGCGGAGATGTAAGCGGCGGTGAAAAAGCGGTACATGCCCTTAAACAGACCGTGGCGCTTATGCTCAGGATCACTCTGGGACTTGCAGCATGTTTTGCCATGGCAACCCTGCTTGCACCGGGCTTCATAATGAAGATGTATACAGAAGAAAGCGCAATACTGGATCTTGGCGTTACATATCTTACTTTTTCCGTGATCACTTACTTTTTCCTTGGCTCATCCCTTGTCTGTACGATCGTGCTGAGAAGTGTCGGACAGGTAAGGCTTCCGCTCTACGTATCCATAGGAGCATTCTTCGTAAATCTGTCTGCCAATTATATACTCATATTCGGGAAACTGGGTGCGCCCGCACTCGGTGTTGCCGGTGCCGCTCTTGGAACTCTTGCCGCCAGAGCCTTCGAAGCACTTGTCATCTGCGGCTATTTTCTTGTAACCGATAAGAGGATCGGATTCAGGGTAAGGGATCTTGCCATGAATACCCGCAGGATAATCGCCGAGTATTTCAGGGTGAGCATACCCGTTCTTATCAGTGACGGGATCCTTGCCATAGGAAGCAATACCGTTGCCATGGTCATAGGGCACCTTGGAGGCGCTTTTGCATCCGCCAATGCCATAACCGCGGTAACCCAGCAGCTGAGTTCCGTTGTGATCACAGGAGCCAGTCAGGCCGGAGCCATCGTAACCGGTCAGACCCTGGGAGAGGGCGACAGGGCAAAGACCATGGAACAGGGATATATGTTCTTCGGACTTGGGCTGTTTCTCGGCGCGATATCGGCGGCTTTCATCATGCTGTCCAGTGATCTTATAATCTCAACTTACAAAAATGTCAGCGATGAGGCTGTAAATATAGCCCATGATCTCATGCTTGCCATAAGTATCATAATCATTTTCCAGGGTACCAACAGTATCATGACCAAAGGTGTGCTGCGCGGAGGCGGTGATACCAGGATGCTGATGCTTACGGATAACATCTTTTTGTGGGTGCTTGCCATCCCCTTGGGACTGCTTGGGGGATTTGTGCTTAAAATGTCCCCTTTCTGGATCTATATCTTTCTTAAATCCGACCAGATAGTTAAGACTGTATGGGCTTACCTCAGGCTTCGCAGCGGTAAGTGGATCAAGAAGATATCTACCGGAAGAAATTGATATATTTTCCCGTATCGTATACAATAACTATGTATGGGAAAATCTGATATAACAAAACAGATAATGAGGCCGGTAACGACGATGCTCATTGTTTTTTTCTGCATCCTCGTTAACTTTCTCGGGAAGCATTTTGCTGTTAAGAATGAGCTTCCTTTGTGGCTTGATTCCTTTGGAACGGTATTTGCTGCGTATGTACTTGGTCCCATAAGCGGTGCCATAGTAGGGTGTGCCGGCAATATCATCTATTATTTCTGGGATGCTTCGTCCCTTGCATATGCTTTTACCAGTATCTTTATAGGTCTGTTCCTGGGCATCTTTGCCAGGAGGAAATACTTCGAGACATTCTTTGGAGCTACATCCGTTGCGGGATGGGTAACCATCGGCTCTGTTACGATCTCAACCTTCATTAACCTGATACTGTATGATGGATATACCGGCAATGTATGGGGTGACGGTATAATAGACTATTTTGTCTTAAAGGGTGCACCGCATCTGCTGGCTATAGTGTGCGGAGAAATGTATCTTGATTTCCTTGATAAGCTGGTGACGGTCCTTGCCATGTTTTTCCTTGTCAAGCTTGTCAGAAGCATCAGGAAGGATGTCAAGGAAAATACCGATGAGGATTGTGTTGACCCCAGGATCGTATTCCTGCTCATTGCCACGCTGGGAGCCGGTCTTCTTGCACCGATGGCACCGGTAAAGGCTGCAGGCAATGAGGTCACATATATCCAGCGTATTTATGATGCAGACAACGGATTATTATGCGGACATGCCAATGATATCGTACAGACTCATGACGGTATCCTGTGGGTTGGAAGTTATTCCGGTCTCTACCGCTACAACGGAACCACCTTCCGTTTTATGGATGAATTTCCCGGTGTCAAGAACGTCAACTGTCTTTATGTCGATGAAGAGGGAAGACTCTGGATCGGCACCAATGACAGCGGCATTTTTATCGTTATAGGCAATAAGATCGTCAATGTGCTGGATTCTTCCAACGGCCTTCCTTCCGATTCCGTAAGGAACATAACCCAGAGTTCCGATGGTGATTACTATATAGGAACTTCGGATCACATGGCCATTGTCCGGCTCAAAAACGGTATAAGCGTGG
Organism: uncultured Lachnospiraceae bacterium; assembly: GCA_902761225.1. Classification (GTDB taxonomy): domain Bacteria; phylum Bacillota; class Clostridia; order Lachnospirales; family Lachnospiraceae; genus AC2028. Next base: position 115,606 of record CACWJQ010000001.1, read on the forward strand.
CATCCGAGCTCCCTGAGGTGGGATATACACAGAGCATCTCCGCCGACAGAAAAGGAAATGTCGCGGTGGTAAGTGCTGACGGCAGATTATTCATACTGAAGGATGGCGCCATAGTATCCGTCTCAACATCACCCGAGAGCGGAACTGCCTATTCTTCGTGTACTTTTTCATCTGACGGAAAGTTGTATGTGGGAACTACCGACGGAAGGATTTTCATCTATTTCATTCAGAACGGCGAACCTAAGAAGGATAAATCCATAATCTGTTACGGGATCTCTGAGATCAATCAGATTTATTTTAATGATGACAGTATCTGGGTTCTTGCAGATAACGGACTGGGAGAGATCAGAGGATATTCCTTCACGAAGATCTCCACTGGGGATTTCAATTCTTCCATCGAAAGAATGTGCATCGATTACCAGGGCAATCTCTGGTTCGCTTCGACAAGACACGGTCTGCTCCAGCTGACCCCTTCTTCTTTTTCCGATGTTTTTATCAGGCACGGTCTCGATCCTGTTGTTGTCAACACTACATGTGTGTGGAACAGGCTTCTTTACATCGGAACAGACAGCGGTATCAGGGTCATAAGACTTTCCGACGGAGCGGTATTGGAGGATGATCTGACGGAACTTACTGACGGAGTCCGTATCAGGTGTATTACTGATGATTCGAAGGGCAATCTCTGGGTATGCAGTTACGGAAAAGGTCTCATCAGGGTGACTTCTTCCGGTGATATAAAATGCTACGATACAGAGACTTACGGAATAGGCAACAGATCCAGAGTCTGTCTGGAAATGTCGGACGGAACCATCGCTGTCAGTGCGGATACCGGACTTTCACTGATCTCAGGTGATGATACGGTGAGGACCATTCCCTACGGAGAAGAACTGGGATCCTCCCAGATACTCTCAATGTGCGAGTATTCGGATGGAAAGCTGTACCTTGGAACTGACGGTAACGGGATAGTGATCCTTGAAAATGGGAAGATATCCGGTCACATTACCAAAACGGATGGTCTCGGATCCGGAGTTATCCTCAGGATGGTATATGACGAAGAGACGGATTCTGTCTTTATCGTTACCAGCAACAGTCTCTGCCTGATGGATCATGATGGTCCTCATACGATCACCAATTTCCCTTATTCCAATAACTATGACCTTGTGATAGATGATGACGGCGAGGTATTCGTGCTGGGAAGCGCCGGAATCTATGTGTGTGATAAGAGTGAACTTATCTCGAACATTGTCAATATGGACTGTTATCTGCTCAATTCCAGAATGGGACTGAGGGGATCCCTTACGGCCAACTCATGGAATGAACTGACTGCAAAGGGTGATCTGTATCTGTCCACTGACAGAGGAGTGATTGAGTTCAACATCGATGATTACAGACCTGAGAAATGCACTTACAGGATCATGGTAAGCGAGGTAAGGCTTGACGGTGTTCCCATAACTATTGAAAGAGGCAATAATCTTGTGGTGAGCACCGATGTTACCACCATCGAATTTGTTGCGGAGATAGTCAATTATACTCTCGATAATCCCAAGGTTTCATATTATCTTGAGGGAGTGGACAACGAGTATAAGACAGTATACCAGAGTGACCTGGGCAGCGCGGTTTATACCAACCTTCCTGCGGGGGAATACAGGTTCCACCTTGCGATACTTGATGAGGATACAGATGCTGTTCTGGAAGAGAGCACATATGGTTTTGTCAAGGAAAAGGCCATTTATGACAATGACTGGTTCTTATTCTATGTGCTTTTTGTGGGAGGACTATTCATCGGATGGTTCACCTGGTTCCTTACAAGGCTGGCACTTCAGAAGAATATCAATTCACAGCAGGAAAAGCTTGCCATGGCCCTCAAACAGGTGCAGATGGGAAATGAGACCATTATGGCTATCGCACGTACCGTTGACGCGAAGGATTCCATGACAAGTGAGCATTCTGAGAGGGTTTCGGAGTATTCAGTCCTTATCGCCGAGAATTACGGCTTTACCAAAGAGGAGACTGAGAATCTCAGAAAAGCCGCTCTTTTGCATGACATAGGCAAGATAGGTATTCCCGATAAGATACTGAACAAGCCGGAAAGGCTTACTGACAAGGAATATGAGATCATGAAGAGCCATGTCACCATGGGGGCCGAGATACTCAAGGGCTTTACTCTCGTGGAAAATGCGGATCTTGGTGCCAAGTACCATCATGAGAAATATGACGGTACAGGATATCCCGACGGCCTTAAGGGAATAGACATTCCTCTGTACGGAAGGATAATCGCCATAGCAGACGCTTTTGATGCCATGACTGCAAACCGTGTGTACAGAAAGCGTATGCCGTTTTCACAGGTCATGAGTGAACTTAAGAATAACAGAGGCAAGCAGTTCGATCCGGAGCTTCTTGATGTATTTATCAATCTCATTGATGAAGGAAAAATAGATATTGATGCCCTCTATGCGGATGCAAAAGGAGGTGACGGACAGTGAAGGGAGAAAGAAAACTGATCGTCTGGGTCCTGATCGCCGCTATGATCAGTATCTATGCGCTGTATATGTACCGGTATATGGATGCCTGGGTTGGCACAACCGGCAAGGTTATCACCGTGGGTATCGTGCTTGACGGTGATGAGAGCACTCCCTACAGCGGCAATTTCATCAGAGCCATGGAATCACTGAAAGTGGAGTACGGCGATTCCGTAAGGATAATACAGCGCAGTAATGTTCCCTATGAAGAGGTGGACGCTGTGCTGAGGGACCTTATAAACAGAGGCTGTGACATTATCTTTACCAACAGCTACGGATACAGTTTTACCGTCAAGGATATTGCTGCGGAGTTCCCGTCCGTGCAGTTCTGTCAGGCTACCGGAGACAATGCTGATGACGATCCCGTGCTTGGCAATTACCACACTTTCATGGGCTCCATATATCAGGGAAGATATATAGCCGGACTTGTGGCGGGACTCAAGATGCAGGAGCTCATCAATTCCGGTATCATAGCTCCGGATGAAGCAATCATCGGATATGTGGGAGCTTATCCCTATCCCGAGGTTATCTCCGGATACACCGCGTTCTTCCTGGGTGCGAGACAGAATTGTCCAACTGCTGTCATGAGAGTCAGATATTCCTATACATGGACCAGTTATATGAAGGAAAAGGAACTTGCAGAACAGCTGATCGATGAGGGGTGCGTGGTGATATCACAGCATTCCGATACCATTGGTCCTGCGGTAAGCTGTGAGAATGCAAGGACTGATCATCCTGTTTTCCATGTGGGATATAATCAGGATATGATCGATGTTGCTCCCACCACATCACTCATAGGAACCAGGATCAACTGGACACCATATATCGTTCAGGCTGTCAAGGCTGTTATGAACGATCAGAAGATAGAGAATGTGGTAATGGGCAATGTCCATGTGATGGATGTGGGCGCCGGCTTCGACAGGGGCTGGGTCGAGATGCTTGAACTCAATCCTGCCATAGCTCCAAACGGAGCCCAGGAAGTGATCGACAGGACCATAGAAGATATGGCCAGGGGTAACTGCCATGTATTCCACGGCAATTATATCGGAGTCAATCCGGATGACCCTTCGGATACATGGAACCTTAATGTGGAGTATATCGAGAACAGTTCTTCATCTGCTCCCACTTTTTATTATATCCTTCAGGATGTGATCACTATCGAGGAATGATGTATGTAAATGACATGTGCAGAACACATGTTAATATATTTCAAATGGAGGGACGTTATGATCTACAAGTGTAAAAACTGCGGCGGTGATATGGAATTTGATCCTTCGATCGGAAAGATGAAATGTCCGTTCTGCGATTCAACCGAATCCGAAGAGGTAAGCACCGGTTCGGAGATAAAGGATGGGGATGTGGCTACCGAGGAGACAGCCCAGGAACTCGGATATTCCGCTGCCGGCAATCTTCTCTGTCCCAACTGCGGATGTGAGATAGAACTTGGAAAGTTCACCTCAGCACTCAGATGTCCTGCATGTGATTCCAATATCATAGTCGATTCAAGAATGAAGGGTGAATACAGACCCGAGTTCATGACTCCTTTTAAGATCGATGAGAAGAAAGCGAAGGAAATGATAAAGCAGAAATTTGCTACATTTAAGTTCGCACCCAGAGATCTTGTCAGTGAAGCAAGACTGAAGAAGATCCAGGGATGGTACATGCCTACCTGGTTCTATGACATGGATACGACCCTCGATTACAGGGCAGTCGGAATAAAGGAGACCAGACATACCGAAGGTAACACCGAGGTTACGGATATAGATTCCTATGACGTGAACCGTGTCATAGATGCGAGATTTGGCAGACTTCCTGTTGATGCGGCCAATGATCTTCCGGATGAGATGATGGATCTGCTCGCTCCCTTTGATACAAGGGAATCAGTTCCTTATGATTCCAGATACATGTCGGGATTCTATTCGGAGCAGTATAACCAGACCTCTGCAGAGCTTCTCCCCAGAGCCGAGAAGCAGGTTGAGACCTTCGGAAGGAGCATGTGTCAGGATTCTGCCAAGAAGGGACCCCAGGGAACCTATGACCGTCATTCCAATGAGCAGATGAATGTGCAGTATCATTCCGTGATACCTCATTACGGACTTATGCCCGTCTGGAAATATGACTATACATACAAGGATCAGCCCTATCCCTTCTACATAAACGGACAGACCGGAAAACTGGTTGGAACCGCTCCCGTGGATTCAAAGAGAGTCTGGAGCTTTGCAGCGATAGTCGGCGCAGTTGCAATGGCTGTTGCGATAGGACTTTCCTTCCTGATCGATTATCCGTGGATCGTGGGTGCTGTCATAGGTATCATCATCGGTCTGATCACAGGATTTGCAAATCTGCATCCTGCAGCAGGCAAGGTTACGGTTAATGCCGCAACATACGTGGCTCAGGAAAACCGTAATCTCAGGATTGCCACCGATGGTTATATGGGCAGAGAGACAAAGACAAGACAGCTTAACAATAATAATGTTAACAAGAAATAACCGGATTATAAGGAGACTATGCAATGCAGCTTGAGAAAGCGTTAAAAAAGATCGGAGATCACAATCCCTGTATGACCTGGAGATTCGGAGCAGATCCCTGGGCGCTTGTATATGACGGACGTGTATATCTGTACATGACTGCCGATTCCATCGAAAAAGACGATGAAGGTAATGTGCTTACCAATACATATTCCAAGATAAACAGGCTCAATGTCATCTCTTCCGCAGACCTTGTAAACTGGACTGACCATGGATACATCAAGGCGGCAGGAAGCGATGGAGAAGCTAAGTGGGGAGGCAATTCATGGGCTCCCGCAGCGGCTTACAAAAAGATAGACGGTAAGGATAAGTTCTTCCTGTACTTTGCAAACAGCGGAAACGGGATTGCGGTTCTTGAAGCCGATTCTCCCACAGGTCCGTTCAGGGATCCCATCGGAAAGGCACTGATCTCCAGAGACACACCTAACTGTGATTCCGTGACATGGCTCTTTGATCCCGCGGTACTTACCGATGATGACGGCAATTCGTATCTGTATGTCGGAGGAGGTGTGCCTTCTCCCGATAAGGCATCCGATCCCGGTACTGCGAGAATGGTCAAGCTCGGTGACGACATGATCAGTCTTGACGGAGATCCCATGCCCATAGAAGGAGTAAGATTCCTGTTCGAGGATTCCGGCATCAACCGTATCGGAGATAAATATTATTATTCATATTGCTCCAATTTCAGCATGACTGAGGATGATGTTAAGGAGCAGGGATTCGAAAACGGTGAGATCATCACCATGGAATCCGATAAGCCTCTCGGGCCCTTTAAGTTCAGAAAGGGAGTTCTCAAGAATCCCGGAGCATTCTTCGGACAGGGCGGCAATAACCACCACTGCATGTTCGAATTCAAGGGAAAATTCTATGTTGCATATCATGCGAGGATACTCGAAGAGGCAATGGGGATTGACGGAGGATACCGCAGCACCAATATAGATTTCATGGGAATAGACTCTGACGGCGGCCCCGCAGTTGCAAAGGGTACAAGAGGAGGCGCAGAGCAGGTTGGAAGACTTGATCCCTATTCCAGGGTAAGTGCCGTAACCATGGGAAATGCTGCAGGAATAGAGACGATAAGCCTTGCAGACAAGGATGGAAATGCACCTGATGTAACCTCCGGAGAGATGATCCTGACCGGTATCCATTCGGGAAGCTGGACAGGGGTTGTGGGAGCTGATTTCGGAGACAGGTCACCCTCCGAGATAGTATACGAAGCCTGCGGAAACGGCAGGATGAGCGTATCTGTAAGGTGCGGCAGTCCTGAAGGAGAGGAAATCGCCAGACTGGACATCGAGTCATCCGGAAGCGATATCAGAGAGTTCGCCGCTCCGGTAACTGCCGGGATCTTAGGTGTTAAGGATATCTATTTTATTTTTGACGGCGAAGGTGTAAGCGCTGTTTCCTGGATGTTCAGATAAGTTCTGTGGATTATATAAAAATTCATTGACAAACAGGGATAAAATAGTTATATTAGCAAAGTGTGTGATGTTTTAGCGTGCGTGTCTCGCATAAATGCATCCCGTCAATGCATCCGGCTAAAGTCACCAGTACGTTAATTTCTATTGTTTATAATATTTGGAGGTGTTACTTTGGCTAACATTAAGTCTGCAAAGAAGAGAGTACTTGTTGATCGCAGGAATGAAGAGAGAAACAAGGCTATCCGTTCTTCCGCAAAGACAGCTATTAAGAAGGTTTATACCGCTGTTGAGAACGGTGATAAGAACGCTGCTGAAGCTGAGCTTAAGAATGCTAGCAAGACTCTTGAGATGGCTGCTTCCAAGGGAGTTTATCACAAGAATAACGTTGCTAACAAGACTTCTAAGATGGCTAAGGCTGTTAACAAGATGGCATAATGGCAAGATGATCAATGAGAAACCCCGGGATTTTTTCCGGGGTTTTTTTATTTTAACTTTAATGTTAGAATCTTGAAGGTATTTATTTTGTAAACAGGATTAATCAGAGGATCACATGGATAAGAGTCTCATCAGGAATTTTTGCATAGTTGCGCATATCGACCACGGCAAGTCCACCCTGGCTGACAGGATCATTGAAAAAACAGGACTGCTCACCGCCAGGGAAATGCAGGAACAGGTCCTTGACAATATGGACCTTGAGCGTGAGAGGGGCATTACGATAAAGTCACAGGCTGTACGTACGGTATATAAGGCTAATGACGGTAAGGAATATATCTTTAACCTGATCGATACCCCGGGACATGTCGACTTTAATTATGAGGTTTCCAGAAGCCTTGCAGCATGCGACGGCGCCATACTTGTGGTTGATGCGGCGCAGGGTGTGGAGGCTCAGACCCTTGCCAATGTATATCTGGCACTTGATCACAATCTGGATGTTTTCCCTGTGATCAATAAGATCGATCTTCCAAGCGCAGAGCCTCAGAGGGTGAAGGATGAGATAGAGGATGTCATAGGCATAGAGGCACAGGATGCACCGCTTATCTCGGCCAAGGACGGGATAGGTATTGATGAAGTGCTTGAAGCCGTGGTAAACAGGATCCCGGCTCCTTCAGGCGATGAGAATGCTCCTCTTTCAGCGCTCATATTCGATTCCCTCTATGATTCCTATAAGGGTGTCATTGTATTTGTCCGCGTTATGAACGGTACGGTCAAAAAGGGTACAAGGATCAGGATGATGGCCACCGGTGCTTCGGAGGAAGTGGTGGAGGTAGGGTATTTTGGTGCGGGAAGGTTCATCCCGTGTGATGAGCTGAGTGCCGGAATGGTTGGATATATCACCGCCTCCATAAAGACGCTTTCCGAGACGGAGGTCGGCGATACCGTAACCGATGCGGACAATCCCTGCAGCGAACCGTTGCCCGGATATAAGAAGGTACAGCCTGTTGTCTATTGCGGTGTGTATCCTGCGGACAGTGCAAAATATGAAGACCTTAAGGAGGCACTTGAAAAGCTCCAGCTCAATGATGCATCGCTTTTCTATGAGCCGGAAACATCACTTGCCCTGGGCTTCGGTTTCAGATGCGGATTCCTGGGACTTCTTCATCTGGATATAATCCAGGAGAGACTGGAGAGGGAATACGATCTTGATCTTGTGACCACTGCGCCTTCGGTTGTCTATAAGGTCTACAAGACTGACGGTACGGTAATAGATCTTACCAATCCTTCAAACCTTCCCGATCCCAGCGAGATAGAGTATATGGAAGAGCCCATAGTCAACGCCGAGATCATGGTCACGAAGGATTTTGTGGGCTCCATAATGGAGCTGTGCCAGCAGCGCCGCGGACGTTATATCAGCATGGAATATATCGAGGCAGGAAGGGCTCTCATAAAGTATGAGCTTCCCCTCAATGAGATAATCTACGATTTCTTCGATGCTCTCAAGTCCAGATCAAGAGGATACGCGTCCTTTGATTATGACCTTAAGGGATATGAGAAGAGTTCTCTTGTTAAGCTCGATATCCTTATCAATAAGGAGCAGGTCGATGCGCTGAGCTTTATCGTCCATTCCGATTCTGCCTATGAAAGAGGCAGGAGAATGTGCGAGAAGCTTAAGGATGAGATCCCGAGACATCTGTTTGAGATACCTATCCAGGCATGTGTGGGGGGCAGGGTAATAGCCCGTGAAACGGTAAAGGCTATGAGGAAGGATGTCCTTGCGAAGTGTTACGGCGGTGATATTACCCGTAAGAAGAAGCTTCTTGAGAAACAGAAAGAGGGAAAGAAGCGCATGAGGCAGGTGGGAAGTGTTGAGATCCCTCAGTCCGCATTCATGAGCGTTCTCAAGCTCGATGATGATAACTGAAGCTGTATTGGGTACAGGACCTTAAGTATCACCCCGGATCTTAAGGATATTATGTGATCAGGAGCCGGAATATGAGCGGTAAGGGTTTCGAATTATATATACATATTCCTTTTTGCGTAAGAAAGTGTCTTTATTGCGATTTCCTTTCTTTTCCGGCAGATGATGCCGTTAAGGAAAAATATGTTGAAGCTCTGTGTGAAGAGATATTGTGTGCAGGAGAAGAGAGGCATGGTGCCTCTCTTTCTTCCGTTTTCATAGGTGGGGGTACTCCGTCCATACTTCCGGGCAAAGCCATAAGGAGGATCATGGAGTGCGTGAAGGAAGCATTTGATGTGGAGGAAGATGCTGAGATAACCATTGAATGCAATCCGGGTACCGTGTGTGAAGAGAACCTGAGGATCTACGCAGAGTGCGGGATCAACCGCATCAGTCTGGGGCTTCAGTCCGCAGATGACATTGAGCTTAAACGGCTCGGAAGGATCCACACATTTGATGACTTTGTAAAGAGCTATGAGATGGCAGTATCCGCAGGCATATCCAATATCAATGTGGATCTTATGAGTGATATTCCGGGTCAGACACTTTCTTCCTGGGAAAACACCCTGCGAAAGGTGTGCAGCCTTGAACCTGCTCCCGCCCATATATCCGCCTACAGCCTCATTGTTGAAGAGGGAACGCCTTTCTGGGATATGCAGGAGGAGGGGAAGCTTGATATCCCGGAAGAAGATACCGACAGGGAGATGTACCACATGACATCCCGGATACTTTCCGAATACGGCTACGCAAGATATGAGATATCCAATTACGCACAGCCCGGATATGAATGCAGGCATAACGTGGGATACTGGACCGGGATCCCTTACTACGGAGCAGGACTTGATGCAGCCTCTTATTACGATCATGCCAGATATGTCAATACGGACGATATGGACAGTTATCTGAGGGATCCCGCGGCGTGCCATTTCCTCACCGAAAGACTCTGTACGGATGACCTTATGAGCGAATTCATGATACTTGGCCTGAGGATGACAAAGGGTGTGAGTTTTGCAGAGTTTCAGAGCAGATTCGGTATTTCCCTGAAGGAAAAATACGGACATCAGGCGGAAGGCTTTATAAAAGACGGACTGCTCGAAGAAAAAGGCGATTTTCTGCGGCTTACCGACAGGGGACTGGATCTTGCAAATGTGGTCATGAGAAGCTTTATCTGATATGACTTACTTGTTATTTTTTCATCCCTATAGTAATATAGATTAGTACTTTTGTTTTCTTATGCAAGATGTTCAGCTATGGGGGAGTAGCGTGAAATTCGTAAGATGGGAAGACCTTAAATGCGGTATGAGACTTGCCCGCCCGATCTATTCCAGGAGCGGGGTTCTTCTTCATGACCGCGATGCAAAGCTTACCGAAGGAAGTATCAGATCGGTAAGGAATTTCGGTCTTCTGGGTATATATATTCTTGAGCCTGCAGAACCCCTTCCTCCGATGTCGGAAGAGGATCTGGCTTTTGAGAAATTCGAGATCACAACGGTTGCTGCCCTTCAGGAAGAGATAGCCAGGCTGATCAAGTTCAAAAAGCAGAACAAGCTGCAGGTTATTGTCAGTCAGATAATACGCCAATACGGACACCTGGAAGGGAAGCTCCATTTCTATCAGAATCTGAGAAGCAAGGACGATTACGTTTTCAGGCATATGTTCAATACCGCAATACTCTGTACCATGATGGGCAGGCGTATGAACCTTACGGTAGAGGACAGACAGCTTCTGGTAACGGCGGCGCTCCTTCATGATATAGGCAAGGTTGGCACCAAGAATACTGCGGTATTCGGCGGTGAGAACGATAAGGGCAAGATCGCGGATCTGTATGAAGATGCGATATTTGGATGCGAACTGATAGAACAGTGCTTCAATGCCGATGGTGTAAAGCTTAAGAGGATCTGTCAGCAGGCTCTTAAGGCACAGATGGCAGCGGATCTCGGACAGGAGTCCGAGGTCAGGAAGATGGTTAAGGAAGCGAAGATCCTGCAGGTTGCCAATAAATTCGATGAGATCACCGGAATGAGTCTTACCGGCGAGAGCCTGTCCGAAGTAAAGGCGGTCACCGAGTTTATGGATAATCCCGGTATATACGATCCCGAAGCGGTAAGAGCTCTTATAGACAGCATATATATTCTTTTCCCCGGAGTGAGCGTCGAGCTCAATACCGGCGAGAAGGCACTTGTCATCAATGAGAATCCTGATAACATCCTTAAGCCGACGGTCATTTCCTTCCGCAGGAATACGATCATGATGCTCTCTGACAGGGATTATCATGACATCAGAGTCACGGATATAATGAAGACTCTCGATAACCGGTACGTGATGGATAAGAACGCCATGCAGAGTGCAGGCATCAGTAATTCCGATATCAATGTTCCCTGAGGGAGCGATATAAAATAAAGGGGTGAAACAAGATGATTGATATTTATGACATCATGCAGAAAGCAAAAAATGCGGGAGCCAGTGACGTTCATATCACTGTAGGTGTGCCTCCCAAGATGAGAGTCAACGGAAGCCTTCTTACCGTTGAGGGGTACGACAGACTTATGCCTCAGGATACTCTGGACGTTGTCATGTCCATAGCAAACGAAGAGCAGAAGCGTAAGTTCGATGAGATCGGCGAGTACGATATGTCCTTCTCAATCCCCGCACTTGGCCGTTACCGTGTTAATATATTCAAGCAGAGAGGTTCTGCAGGTCTTGCACTCAGACTTGTCGGTACCGAGATCCCTAATCCTGAGAAGCTCGGTGTTCCCAAGGCTGTTATCGATCTCTATGAGAGAAAGAGAGGACTTATCCTCGTAACAGGACCTACCGGATCCGGTAAGTCAACCACTCTTGCATCCATCATTGACAGGATCAATGAGAACCGTGATGCACATATCATCACTCTTGAAGACCCTATCGAGTATCTGCACATGCATAAGAGATCCGTTGTCAACCAGCGTGAGATCGGAATGGACTCCAATTCATATGCAAACGCTCTCCGTGCAGCACTCCGTGAAGATCCCGATGTCATTCTCGTCGGTGAGATGAGAGACCTGGAGACCATTTCAACAGCTATCACCGCTGCAGAGACAGGTCACCTGGTCCTTTCAACACTGCATACCATCGGTGCTGCATCCACCGTCGACCGTGTTATCGACGTATTCCCTCCTCACCAGCAGCAGCAGATAAGAATACAGCTTGCGGGCGTTCTCGAAGCTATCATTTCCCAGCAGCTCATTCCTACATACGACGGCAAGGGCCGTGTCGCTGCATTCGAGGTTCTTCTTGCAAATCATGCTATCAGAAACCTCATCCGTGAAGGTAAGTCACACCAGATCATGGGTGTAATGCAGACCAACAAGGCTATGGGTATGATCACCATGGACGAAGCAATCTGCAACTTCTTCTACGAAGGCAAGATCGACAGAGATCAGGCGATCCACTTTGCACAGGATCCCGATGCGATGGAGATCAAGATCTGATAAACGCGATGATTTATATCCTGACGTCTCCGGCTTTTTGCGGCCGGAGACGTTTTTTTCTTGACCCGCACGCTTTTGTGTTCTATTATGTCCATACGTCAGATCAAAGGGCGTTCGCCCGTCTTTTTCCATGTATATATACAGCAGAAAGGAATTCATTGGATAGGGATGAACTTCTGTCATTTAGTGTGCCTGAACGCGACAGACCGTATGCGTTCTGGCTTGTTTCGGTTCCCTGGATAGGCCAGGGGCCATTGCCGAAGCTGCTGAGTACCTTCGGTTCTCCGAGGGATATCTATAAATGCAGCGACCGGGAACTCCTTGCGGGAGTCGGAAACCGCACAAAGATAGATCAGCTTCTTGCATACAGGAAAAAATACGATATCTTCGGAAAATACGATGATCTCATGCGATCGGGCATGAAGCTCAGCTTTGTGTGGGATGATGATTATCCTCTAAGGCTTAAGTATATACCGGATCCTCCCATTGCTCTGTTTTATTACGGCAGACTTCCGGAGAACGATAAGCTGTCTGTTGCGGTGATCGGAGCAAGACAGTGTTCCGGGTATGGTGCCCACCTGGCTTCGGAACTTGGAGAGGCTCTCGGCAAAAATGACATCAATGTCATAAGCGGAATGGCTGTCGGGATCGACGGTATAAGTCAGGCATCAGCCATAGGGTCAGGAGGAGCATCTTATGCAGTGCTTGGAAGCGGCGTTGATGTGTGTTATCCGGAATCCAACAGGATCTTATACGAGAAGCTTAAGGAAAGCGGCGGGGTCATATCCGCGTATCCTCCGAAAACTGCGGCAGAAGCCAGATTCTTTCCTCCAAGGAACCGTATCGTCAGCGGACTTGCGGATGCTGTCGTTGTGCTGGAAGCAAGGACCAGAAGCGGAACGCTCATCACGGTAGATATGGCTCTTGACCAGGGAAGGGATATATATGCGGCGCCCGGCAGGCTTGGAGATGAGCTGTCAGCCGGATGCAACGGACTGATAGGACATGGTGCGAGAGTTTATCTGTCCCCCGGGATATTCATGAAGGATATCTTCGAGGATCACCATGAGACAGTGATATCTTCTTTTGCGGGAACAGGTCTGTCTGACCTTGCCGGGAAGAAGAGAAAGGCCTCAGCCTCCGATATAAGGCACAGGAATTACAGCGCAGATGATGAAGAGGAACCGGATCTTGAAGAGGACTCGATGATCATATACAGAAAGCTTACCTATCATCCACAGAGCGCGGAGGACATAGATGATGCCCTCAGACGGTCAGGAAACGTTTCTCCGGGTGATATAGGGATAAGCCTGATACTGATAGAACTGTGCATTAAGGAGCTTGCCATCCAGGTAAGCCCCGGATACTATTGCAGGAAATAAACAGCGTTTAGGAGAGAATATGTTCACAGATATATTATCGGCAACATTGCAGGGGATCAATGCCCTTATTGTCCATGTGGAGACTGATATAGCATCGGGTATGCCCGTCTTTAATATCGTGGGGTCGCCTGGACAGGAGATACGTGAATCCAGGGACAGGATAAGGGCTGCTCTTAAGAATAACGGCATATCCATTCCGCCATCCAGGGTGACCATAAATCTGTCACCCGGAGACCTGAAAAAAGACGGAACACACTATGACCTTCCCATAACCATCGGGATGCTGATATCAATGCAGTATCTTCCGGAAGGCTGTGCCGAGGGGATCCTTTTTATGGGAGAGATGGGACTAAACGGAGAGATAAGAGCCGTAAAGGGGGTTCTTCCGGTCGTACAGGCTGCGGCAAAGGCAGGTATATGTGAATGCATAGTTCCTGCGGATAATGCTGCGGAGGGCTCGATCGTTCCGGGGATAAAGGTAAGGGGAGCGTCCGATCTTGCATCAGTCATCATGTATCTTATGGGCAAGGATGAGGATATGCTTCCCGCTGTTTCTGCAGATCCGGCATCGGTTTATGATGAAAATAAGAGTTTCATACCGGATTTTGACCAGGTCAGGGGGCAGGAAAGGGCAAAGCGTGCAGCTCTTATAAGTGCATCGGGATTCCATTCCCTTCTTATGACCGGACCTCCGGGTGCCGGAAAGTCAATGATAGCAAGAAGGATCCCTGGGATACTTCCGCCTCTTACTTTTTCCGAGAGTCTTGAACTGACCTCCATTTACAGTGTTGCGGGGTGTATGCCGAAGGGTAAGGCTTTGATCAGCACCAGAACCTTTCAGGCTCCCCATCATTCCGTTACAAGGCAGGCACTGGTGGGAGGCGGACTTTATCCCATGCCCGGGATGATCTCTCTTGCACACAGATCGGTTCTGTTTTTAGATGAGCTGCCTGAGTTTGGAAGGGATGTCATAGAAAGTCTCAGGCAGCCCCTTGAGGATAAGAGCATACAGATATCCAGGGTGAGATATTCGGTGGAGTATCCTGCGGATTTTCTTCTTGTATGTGCGATGAACCCATGCCCCTGCGGATATTTTCCGGACAGGGGCAGATGTAAATGCACGGAAAATGAGATAAGGAGATATCTGGGTAAGATATCCGGTCCGCTTCTTGACAGGATAGATCTGTGCACGGAGCTTAAGAACGTGGATATAACCGATATCCGCTCAGGCGGCACTGGCATGTCATCAGGGGAGATGTCCGAAATGGTCGGGAGGGCAAGAGAAGCCCAGAGCCGCAGGTTCAGGGGGACTTCCTACAGATTCAATGCAGATCTTAAAGCGGAGGATATAGACAGGGTATGCAGTCTTGGTAAGGATGAGGCTGAGCTTATGGAAAAGCTCTATAAGCAGCTGTCTCTTTCTGCACGTTCGTATCACAGGATCCTGCGGGTTTCAAGGACCATTGCGGACATGGAAGGATCCGAAGTGATCACCCGAAAGCATCTTCTTGAAGCTGTCTCTTACCGCCCGGACCTGGACTATTTCAGATGATGGCAAAAGTGATTAAAATTGTTTCTTAAAACAGGTGTTCAGATGATGTAAAATAGGGAATGGTTTTAGAGGATGAAGGCAGTATGCTGCTTAAGGTTCTGCCGGTAATTAATGGAGAATGCTATGTCATACAGAGAAGAGACGAAAGAGATAAGGATCGGAAATGTCAGGATAGGCCACGGCAACCCTGTAGCCATCCAGTCAATGACAAATACCCCCACTGCGGATGTGAGTGCCACCGTGGCGCAGATACATGCCCTTGAGAAGGCCGGATGTGAGATCATAAGATGTACGGTTCCCGATGAAGATTCTGCAAAGGCTCTTTCTGAGATAAAAAAGCAGATAAGCATACCTCTTGTTGCGGATATCCATTTTGACTACAAAATGGCGATAATGGCTATGGAAAACGGTGCCGACAAGATCCGTATCAACCCGGGCAACATAGGCTCTGCCGATAAGGTCAGGGCTGTGGTGGACTGTGCAAGGGAGCGGGATATTCCCATAAGGGTCGGTGTCAACTCCGGATCTCTTGAGAAGGCTCTCTTTGAAAAATACGGCGGAGTCACTGCCGAAGGTATCGTGGAGAGCGCGCTTGATAAGGTCAGGCTCATCGAGGATATGGGATATGACAATCTTGTTATCAGTATCAAATCATCAGATGTGATGATGTGTGTAAAAGCCCATGAGCTTATCGCAGGAAAAACACCTTATCCCCTTCATGTTGGCATCACCGAATCGGGAACCGTAAGGAGCGGAAGCATCAAATCCTCGGTGGGACTGGGGCTGATACTCGGTCAGGGGATAGGAGATACCATAAGAGTCTCCCTTACCGGAGATCCCTGCGAAGAGATAACCGCAGCAAGGCTTATACTTAAGACCCTTGGCCTGAGAAAGGGCGGTATTGATGTGGTATCCTGTCCCACATGCGGAAGAACAAAGATAGATCTTATATCCCTTGCAGGAGAGGTGGAGAAGATCGCTGAGAATTATCCTTACGACATAAAGCTTGCGGTAATGGGCTGTGCCGTAAACGGCCCGGGAGAAGCTAAGGAAGCGGATCTGGGTATCGCCGGAGGCCTTCATGAGGGACTGGTGATCAGACGCGGCGAGATAATCCGAAAGGTTCCGGAGGACCGGCTTCTCGAAGCTTTGAAAAATGAACTGGATAATTGGGATAAATAGTTTTATTATTTTTACGTAACATGTTACAGCACCTGATCGGGTAGGCGAGAGCGCCACGACAGGGCTTTCAGGAGAAAGGAATGGAATATGCAGTTTTTATTTACTGAGGCCTTTCAGACCCTTAAGCTGAAAGGAAGGGCGGCAGTTCTTCTTGAGGATACGGTTGTTACAAGGGTAACAACTCCCAAAAGTCACGATTATCTCAATGTCTATCTTCAGAGCGACCACATAATCCCCAAGGATATAATACGTGAAGCGGAACGTGAGATCAGAAAGCAGGTCATCAACAATCCGCGTACACAGGTGCGTATTTACGAATCTTTCAAGCTGTCAAGACAGCTTGATCTTAAGTCGGTATATGATGAATATGCCGATTCGGCTCTTATCGAGATCGAAGAAAACAGCATAATGTTTTTCAATATGATGAGGACCGCCAGGGTCACCTTTGAGACGGATGATGTCATGTCCGTCTCGGTGGCGGATATTCCCGTCTACAGATATAAGGAAAAAGAGTTCTCTGCTCTTCTGGAAGATATTTTTATCAACAGATTCGGCAGCAGAGGCTCTATTGAGATCACCTATCACGAAGTGACCATCCAGGACAATGAAGACAGTGAGTTTCTTGCTGAGATCAGAACGGCTACTGAAAATGCCATGAAGTCAGAGGAAAAATTCCTCGGCGCCGTGCCTTCTGATGATAAGCAGACCAATTCGGATGGTGGGGAAAAGAAGAAGCCTGAAAATAATGCGAAAGATAAAGCATCAGGCGCTGCTCAGGGCGGAAAGACCGGTGAATACAAGGGAGCATCACGGGGCGGAGATCATCAGTATTCCGGATACAGATCCGGAGGCTTTGGCAGGAAGACACCGAAGCTTATGGACGATCCAAACGCGATCTTCGGATCGGTATTTCCCGATGAAAAGACGGTGCCTCTCAGTGACCTGAACGAGGGAATGGGAACAGTCTCCGTAAAGGGAATGGTGTTTTCGGTAAAGGCGACGGATCTGAGGGATTCGGACAGATCCATCATAGCGTTCAATATCGCCGATTTCACTGATGCCATAAGCTGCAAGATATATGTTGATAAGTCGGAATCCGCTGTTATGGCGGAAAAGCTTGAGCCCGGAACATTCATAAGACTCACAGGATTCGTCAATGTCAGTAACGGCAAGTTCGACAGAGGAGATCTTATTCTCGGCAATGTTAAGGGGATCGTTAAGATCGATGATTTCCGCACACCCAGAAAAGACAATGCGGGCAAAAAGAGAGTGGAACTCAGGATCCATACCAAGATGAGCGATATGGACGGAGTTTCGGAGACCAAGAAGATCGTAAAGAGAGCCTTCTCCTGGGGACACAGGGCAGTAGCGCTTACCGATAACGGAGTTGTTCAGGGCTACACGGATGCGTTCCATCTGTGGGATGAAGATCTCTGGGGCGGAAAAAAGGGAGAAAAGGCAAAGCGTAAGGAGGCAGGAGATCCTGATCCAGACAGACAGGATTTCTTCAAGATACTTTACGGACTTGATGCTTATCTGGTAGACGACCTTCACAAGATAGTAACAGGAGATGCGGATCTGCCCCTGATAGATACAGACTATGTAGTCTATGATATAGAGACAACGGGTCTTTCTCCTGTCAAAAACAAGATCATAGAGATCGGTGCGGTCAAGGTTTCCGGCGGCAGGATAGTAGGCAGGTATTCAACCTTTGTAAATCCTGAGGAACCCATACCCTACGAGATCACAAAGCTCACATCGATCACTGATGATGATGTAAGGGATGCAGACCCCATTGCTCTTGTGATGCCAAGATTCCTGGACTTTTGCGAGGGCTGTGTTTGGGTTGCGCACAATGCGGAATTCGACGTCAATTTCGTAAAAGCAAAATGCAAGGAACTGGGGATACCTCAGGATCCCGTGTATGTGGATACATTCCCTCTTGCCAGAGTCCAGATGACCGGTCATGCAAGGTTCAGGCTCGATGATGTTGCAAAATACTATAAGGTCGAACTGGGTCACCACCACAGAGCTGTGGATGATGCGGAGTGTACTGCGCTCTTTTTTGTAAAGATGCTGGAAGAACTTGCGGGTGAGGGAATGAAGACCCTTGAGGATGTAAATAAAAAGGGTTCATCCAGCAAGGAAGCGATATCCAAGATGAGACCTTCAAGGTGCACCATCTTCGCCAAGAATGAACTTGGAAGGATACATCTCTATACCCTTGTCTCCGAATCCCATATCAATTACTTTAACAGATTCCCCAAGATTCCCAAGTCACTTGTTGAGAAATACAGGGAGGGTCTTATCCTGGGAAGCGGTAATCAGGACGGTGAACTCATGGATGCGCTGATGGAAGGCCATACACCGGAACAGATAGCGGGTGTCGTGAGATTCTATGACTATCTCGAGGTTCAGCCGCCCTCCGCATATGAATACATGATAGAGGACGACAGGCACTATCCGGGCATTACATCAAGAGATGATATCGAGGATATCGTAAGGCAGGTGGTTGAACTGGGCAAGCAGTTCTCCAAGCCTGTATGTGCTACCGGAGATGCATTTTTCCTGGATCCCGAAGAGTCACTGTACAGGGATGTTATATACGATTCAAAGAGTGAGAACAGGGATAAGATACTTCCTCCCTCACCTCCTCTTTACTTCAGGACGACGGAAGAGATGCTTGAGGAATTCGCATTCCTCGGCTCACAGAAGTCGGAAGAGATAGTCATAACCAATACCAATATGATCGCCGACATGTGCGAATCCATTGCTCCTGTAAGACCTGACAAGTGTCCTCCCGTCATCCCTGATTCGGATAACATGCTCAGGAGGATATGTGAGACAAGGGCACATGAGATATACGGTCCGGAGCTTCCTCCCATTGTTACCGAAAGGCTGGAGAGGGAACTGAATTCCATCATAACAAACGGATTTGCGGTCATGTATATAATCGCACAGAAGCTGGTGTGGAAGTCGGTGGAAGACGGATATCTTGTTGGATCGAGAGGTTCCGTCGGCAGCTCCTTTGTTGCCACCATGGCGGGAATAACGGAGGTCAATCCTCTTGTTCCGCACTATTACTGTTCCGAATGCCACTTCTATGATTTTGACTCCGAGGAAGTGCTTCAGTTCAGGGGAAAAGCAGGAGTCGATATGCCCGACCGCGTATGTCCGGTATGCGGCGCTCAGCTCCGCAAGGAGGGCTTTGATATACCCTTTGAGACTTTCCTCGGATTTAAGGGAAACAAGGAGCCTGATATCGATCTTAACTTCTCGGGAGAGTATCAGGCCAAGGCACATAAATATACCGAGGTCATCTTCGGAACGGGCCAGACCTTCAGAGCGGGAACCGTAGGAACCGTTGCCGAGAAGACAGCCTTCGGATTCCTCAAGAAATATTATGAGAAGAGAGGGATCAGAAGGAGAAATGCCGAGATTGAATTCCTTCAGAAGGGCTGCGAGGGAGTAAAGCGTTCCACCGGTCAGCATCCCGGAGGAATAGTTGTCCTTCCGAACGGTGAGGACATCAATACCTTTACGCCGGTACAGCGTCCTGCCAACGATATGACCACGGATACGATAACCACACACTTTGATTATCACTCCATCGATCATAATCTGCTGAAGCTGGATATACTCGGACACGATGATCCTACCATGATCAGAATGCTTCAGGATCTCATCGGCTTTGATCCCATCAAGGATATCCCTCTTGATGACAAAAAGGTAATGACACTGTTCCAAAATACCGATGCCCTTGGCATCACTCCTGATGATATAGGCGGATGCAAGCTGGGATGTCTGGGTATCCCGGAGTTTGGCACCGACTTTGCGATCAATCTGGTTCTGCAGGCCAAGCCCAGGATGTTCTCTGACCTTGTCAGGATATCCGGACTTTCACACGGAACCAATGTATGGCAGAACAATGCGGAAGTGATCATATCGGAAGGCAAGGCTGACATTTCCACGGCAATCTGTACGCGTGATGATATCATGACCTACCTGATAGGCAAGGGAATAGAATCCGAGAAGTCCTTCAACATAATGGAAGCCATAAGAAAGGGCAAGGTTGCCAAGAGCAGAAATGCCCAGGGAGAGATAACCTTCAAGGACTGGCCCGAATGGATAGCTGACATGAAGGCACATGATGTACCTGACTGGTATATATGGTCCGCTGAGAGGATAGAGTACATGTTCCCCCGTGCACATGCTGCGGCATATGTCATGATGGCCTGGAGGATCGCATACTGTAAGATATATTATCCTCTGCAGTATTATGCGGCATATTACAGTATCAGGGCCAAGGCCTTCAACTATGAGAAGATGTGCCTGGGCAGGGCAGCTCTTGAGGATAATCTTGCTGCGCTGAAAAAGAAAAAGGAGATATCCGATAAGGACAGGAATGCGGAGAAGCTTTCCAATACGGAAGTCGACCAGATGTCCGATATGAGGATAATCCAGGAAATGTATGCAAGGGGATACGAGTTCATGCCCATAGACCTTTCAAAGGTTCATGCCACACTGTGTCAGGTCATGGACGGCAGGATCATGCCTCCCCTTACCAGCATAGAAGGTCTCGGAGCATCTGTTGCCGAAGCGATAGCATTTGAAGGCAGGAAAGGGCAGTTCATAAGCTGTCAGGATTTCAGGGACAGGACAAGAGCCTCCCAGACCATCACGGACAAGCTGAAGGAACTGGGGATTCTCGGGGATATTCCGGAGTCGAACCAGATGAGTATATTCGATATGTTCGGCACCTGAAAAAACTCTAAAAAAATATCTTGCATTTTGTACTTATGTATTGTAATATAAGCAAGTCGCATTTAGGTGCGACTTGAAAATGGCTGGTTGGTCAAGCGGTTAAGACGCCGCCCTCTCACGGCGGAAACAGGGGTTCGATTCCCCTACCAGCTGCACATGATCCGCATACATTTTTGTATGCGGATTTTTTTTGTGAACCTGTTTCTTCTAATTTATGTATTTGCTTTTTTTATTTTTTTGTTGTATATATCTTAACGTTTGGTTTTTTAACAGCGCTTGGAGGACAGCATGGCAAAAAATCTTGTTATAGTTGAGTCGCCTGCAAAGGTTAAGACAATTAAGAAATTCTTAGGTTCAGGATATGAAGTTACCGCATCCCAGGGACATGTCAGGGATCTTCCCAAGAGCTCCATGGGTATTGATATCGATAAGGATTTTGAGCCTAAATATATAACCATAAGAGGAAAGGGAGAGATCCTTTCTGCATTAAGAAAAGAAGTAAAGAAAGCTGATAATATCTATCTTGCAACCGACCCTGACCGTGAGGGAGAGGCTATAAGCTGGCATCTGTATGCGGCACTTTCACTTGAAAATAAGAAGTGCTACAGGATCACTTTCAATGAGATCACCAAGAACGCAGTCAAGGAATCTCTCAAGCATCCCAGAGAGATAGATATGAACCTGGTGGATGCCCAGCAGGCAAGAAGAGTAATAGACCGAATAGTTGGATACAGTATATCCCCTGTTATGTGGGCAAAGGTCAAGAGAGGACTTTCTGCCGGACGCGTGCAGTCAGCTGCACTTCACATGGTATGTGACAGGGAGAGTGAGATAGACGCGTTCATCCCGGAGGAGTACTGGACTCTCGATGCGATACTTAACATCAAGGGAGAGAAGAAACCCCTTACCGCCAAGTACTACGGCGTGGGCAATGATAAGGCAAAGCTTGTTTCCAAGGCGGATGCCGACAAGGTGATGGAAGAGGTTAAGAACGAGAAGTTTGTCGTTACCGATGTGAACACCGGTACAAGGCAGAAGAAGCCGCCCCTTCCCTTTACCACCTCCACTCTGCAGCAGGAGGCAGGCAAGATCCTCAATTTCTCCACCTCAAAGACCATGAGCGTTGCACAGCAGCTTTACGAAGGCGTTGAGATAAAGGGTGAGGGAACAGTGGGTATCATAACCTACTTAAGAACTGACTCCACCAGAGTATCGGATGAGGCACAGGCACAGGCCGAGAAGTATCTTGCGGAGAATTTTGCACCGGAGTATTCCGCCGGAAAAACCGAGAGCAGGGATACCGGCAAGAGGATCCAGGACGCTCATGAAGCCATAAGACCCACACTTCTTGCGAGAAACCCCGAATCCATCAAGGGGCAGCTCTCAAGAGACCAGTACAAGCTGTACAGGCTCATATGGCAGAGATTCCTTGCAAGCTGCATGACTCCTGCCGTGTATGAGACTCTTTCCATAAAGATCGCTGCAGGAAAGCATATCTTCACCGTATCGTCCAGCAGACTTACTTTTGACGGATACAGAAAGGTATATATCCAGTCGGATGATACCGATGATGAGAAGAGCCTTGATTCTACCGTGAGCGAAAAGTCCGTATTAAAGCTCAGCGAACTTGATCCGAAGCAGCATTTCACACAGCCTCCTGCACACTACACAGAGAGCTCTCTCGTACGTGCGCTTGAGGAGCAGGGAATAGGCCGTCCTTCAACCTATGCCCCCACCATAACCACTCTTATCAAGAGACGTTATATCACCAAGGAACAGAAGAACCTTTATGTCACCGATATAGGCTATGCCGTTGATGACCTGATGGGCCAGGCATTCCCTTCGATCGTTGATGCCAAGTTCACTGCCAATATCGAAAGCCTTCTCGACGGCGTGGAAGAGGGCGATGTCAAGTGGAAGACCATAATAAGGAATTTCTATCCCGACCTTAAGGAATCTGTCGACAAGGCCAATGAAGAGCTTGAGAAGGTGGAGATCAGGGACGAGGAATCCGATGAGATATGCGAAAAGTGCGGACGCAGGATGGTGATCAAGTACGGTCCCAGCGGCAAGTTCCTTGCATGTCCCGGATATCCCGACTGCAAGAACACCAAGCCCTATTATGAGAAGACCGGTATCGCATGTCCCGTCTGCGGAAGCGAGGTTGTCGTTAAGATCACACGCAAGGGCAGAAAGTATTACGGCTGCATGGGATATCCCGAGTGCGAGTTCATGAGCTGGGATAAGCCTGCCGGAAAGACATGTTCAAAATGCGGCAAATATATGGTGATCAAGGGTAAAAAAGCCGTATGCTCCGATAAGGAGTGCGGTCACTCCGAGAACCTGGAAAATGCTGAATGATTGAAAATTCAATTAATTTTTTAGCAAATTAACTTACAGTTTTTAAAATATCTGAAAATTTAAATTGAACTGGTAATTTTTATCTGATATAATCTCTAAGCAGGGTAAATTTACGTTTGTTTGCGCATGCTGTCAGATGCGCCGGCTTTTTATCTCTACGGAGGCAGATATCGGATATGAGTAGCGTACAGCTTCTTGACAAGACCAGGAAAATTGGAAGACTGCTCCACAATAATAACTCAAGCAAGGTTGTTTTTAATGATATCTGTTCCGTGATGAGGGATATCCTCGATTCGAGCGTTATCGTTATAAGCAGAAAGGGCAAGCTTCTCGGACAGGGACTCCTTCCGGGAGAGGAACCCATTACAGAGCTCATAGGCGGCAATGTGGGAGAGTTCATCGATAAGATGCTCAATGAGCGTCTTCTGTCGGTACTTTCCACCAAAGAGAATGTCAATCTGGATACTCTCGGTTTTGAGAAGACGGACACAAGGGTGTACAGAGCAATCGTTACTCCCATAGAGATAGCGGGGGAACGCCTTGGAACTCTTTTTGTCTACCGTATGAACAGGGAATATGACATAGACGATATCATCCTCCTTGAGTACGGGACAACTGTTGTAGGACTCGAGATGCTCAGATCCGTGAGCGAGGAAAGCGCGGAGGAGACCAGGAAGATCGCGGTGGTCAAATCGGCAATGAGCACATTGTCATTTTCGGAGATGGAGGCCATAGTGCATATCTTCGACGAGCTCCAGGGCAATGAAGGCATCCTGGTAGCCAGCAAGATAGCGGACAGAGTCGGTATTACGAGATCCGTGATAGTCAATGCGCTCAGAAAGTTTGAAAGTGCCGGGATCATAGAATCCAGATCTTCGGGAATGAAGGGAACCTACATCAAGGTACTCAACGATTATGTATTTGATGAGATAGATGTGATGAGGGTGTCCCAGGGTATAAAGTAAAAAGGTTATCCGTCCGATATCACTATTGATATATCAAAAGAGAATATAACGGATTGAGAGATTTTTAAAAGGATTTACTTTCGGGTAAGTCCTTTTTTGTTTACCGGAGACCCAAATAATACACAAGATATAGTTCCGGGCTATGACGTCTGAAAATGAACACAAAATCTTGTATATTCGCTGTATTATCTTAAAAATATATTGTGTTTTTGCACATTTTCAGTATAATAAATAGTTGGTAAGGTGTAAAAGGTGGCTTTTTATGCCTTTCGTAAAGGAGAGCGTATGGTAGGAACAAGTGCATTTGATTATATCAATGTCCTGGAAAAGGCTGCGGATGCCGCATGGCTTAGGGATCAGTGCATTGCCAATAACATAGCTAACGGAGATACGCCCGGATACAAGAGACAGGACGTGGATTTTGAGTCTGTTCTCGAGAAGGAACTGGGATACAGAAGATTCGAGTCCATGGATGAGAAGGTGGGTAATGTTGTGCTCTCCAGACTTAAAGTGGGCTCATACACAGATGCCGCCGCATATTCATACAGAACTGACGGCAATAATGTCGACCCCGAGAACGAGCAGGTGCTGCTGGCCCAGAACCAGCTCAAATATCAGGGACTTATGAGAGGCATCAATTCGGAGTTTGAGAACCTTCAGAAGGTTATGAAGTAGTGAAAGGAGTACGCCATGGGAATGTTTACGGCTTTTGATATATCTGCATCCGGACTTACGGCACAGCGTTACAGGATGGATATCATATCCGAGAATGTAGCCAATGCCAACACCACCAGAACCCAGAATGGCGACCCCTATGTCAGAAAGGTTGTCTATTTCGAGGAAAAGGGTGTAAGAGGAAGCGATACATTTTCGCATGTTCTCAATTCCGTCAGCAAGAATTACGCAGGCAAGGGAGTTAAGGTCGGCAAGGTTTTGGAGGACAGAAAGACTCCCCAGAACATGGTCTACGATCCTTCGCATCCCGATGCTGATGAGAACGGATACGTCATGTATCCCAATGTAAATATCATAACCGAGATGACCAACCTTATCGATGCAAGCCGTTCCTACGAGGCCAATGCCACTGCATTTGAAGCTGCAAAGGCCATGACACAGCAGGGACTTTCCATCGGTCAGGGCTGATGAGCGGATAATGAGGTGACGCCATGAACGCTTCGCTTGTACATGAATTAACAGGGGCTGCCGATCTGTATAAGACGTCGGATGCTGCCAGGGGAGTCAGGTCTTTACAGGGTGAGACTTCCGACGGCACGCTCTTTTCGTCTGTGTTTAACACGGCAGTGGAGAATATAAAGACTACAAATGCATATCTTTCGGATGCCGAGAACCAGGAGATACTGTTTGCACTGGGACAGTCCGATTCTGCACACGATCTTACCATTGCCCTTGAGAAAGCACAGACCGCGCTGCAGTATACGGTAGCTATCAGAGACAGGCTCCTCGAGGCATATAAGGAACTTATGCAGATGCAGGTTTAAGGATCATCGTTGATACTTTCCGGAAGGAATCGTGATCGGATTTTGGAGGCGTAGAAAATGCCTGAAAGGCTAAAGCAGCTTTTAGATAAGATAAAGGAATGGTGGAATAAGTTCACTTCAAGACAGAAAGGCATAATCATCGGCCTTACTGTGTTTACCATTCTCATCTTCGGTATCATTGTGTTCTTCGTATCCAGACCCAAGTACAAGGTCCTGATCACCGCATCCAGCACGGCGGAGGCTTCACAGATCATCGGTATCCTGGATGAGAATTCCATAACCCATACAGAATCCCAGGATGCCCTTACCATCAGTGTTGATACTTCACAGTATACCGCTGCCGAGCTTGCACTCGGTTCATCCGGCTATGTTCCTGAGGAGTATACACTCGAAGATGCTCTTTCCAATTCCCTTTCCACCACAGCGTCCGATACCGCCAAGAGATACCAGCTGTATCTGGAGAATAAGCTGAAAGCCAACATTCTCAGCATCGACGGCGTTAAGGACTGCAAGGTCAACCTCAACATCCCTGAGGACACCGGAACCCTCATCTCCAATGAGGAAGAGGCATCCGCCTATATACAGATCGAACATGACGGAAGCTTCACGGCGGCAAAGGCTGCGAATCTCGCCAAGTCGATCCAGACATTCTTAAGAAACAGCAACACTGCAAATATCACGATCCTCGATTCCGACGGAACGCTTCTTTTTGCCGGAGGCGATGATTATTCCTCGTCCGGTATAGCCAACTCAATGCAGGAGCTCCGCAATCAGGCCGAATCAATGATAGCGAACCAGGTCAAGAAGGTTCTTCTCGGAACTCCCAATTACAACAATATCGAGGTTACTTCACACCTTGATATGGATTACTCCAATTATGAGAGGACTGTAAAGGAGTACTATGCCAACGAGGGGCGTACCGAGGGCATGCTTTCTCATGAGGAGAATTATGAGTCCACTGCCGAGAACGGAGTGGGAGGAATACCCGGTACGGATTCCAACGGCGAGGGTACCACATATGTGACGAGCGATTACGGCAACAGTTCCACATCCACCACCGAGACCGAGAAGGATTATCTTCCCAATGAGTCTTCGGAGTATAGGATCACTCCTGCAGGAGCCATCAATTACTCGAATTCTTCCATGTCCATTACCGCAATCTCCTACAGGGAGATACGTCAGGAGGATGTGGAGATCCAGGGACTTCTCGACGGAACCACATGGGAAGAGTATAAGATAGCCAATTCCGCAGACAGGAAGCTGGAGGTCGATCCGGATCTCTATATGATAGCTGCCAATGCTACAGGCATACCTGTGGGAAATATCACTATAGTTGCATACGAATCTCCAATATTCTATGACAAGGAAGGCATGCAGATAAGCTGGACTACGGTCCTGTCAGCATTCCTGATCATCCTTATACTCGGACTTCTTGCATTTGTAATACTCAGAAGCATGAACGGACGTAAGGAAGAAGAGACTCCTCCCGAACTGTCGGTTGAGGATCTCCTTCAGTCAAGCCCCGAACCTCAGCTTGAGGATATCGACGTTGATGGCAAGTCCGATACAAGGAAGATGATAGAAAAATTCGTTGATGAAAATCCTGAAGCGGCAGCTGCACTGTTGCGCAACTGGCTGACCGACGAGTGGAGCTGATCATAAGGAGAAGACCAAGATGGCATATTCGTCATCACAGAACGAAATATCAGGAATCCAGAAAGCGGCTATCCTGCTTATAACTCTCGGTCCCGAAAGGAGTGCCGGGATTTTTAAGCATCTCAAGGAAGAGGAGATAGAAGAGCTTACTCTTGAGATTGCCAATACCAGAACGGTTCAGCCCGACGTCAAGGAAGCTGTTCTGGAAGAGTTCTACGGTGTGTGCCTTGCACAGCAGTATATTGCAGAAGGCGGTATCGGATACGCCAGAGAGCTGCTAGAAAAGTCCCTCGGTGCCGACAAGGCAATGGATGTCATCGGAAGACTTACCGCTTCACTGCAGGTTAAGCCCTTCGAGTTTATCAGGAAGACCGATCCTTCACAGCTGATCAACTTCATACAGGATGAGCACCCTCAGACCATAGCTCTCATCCTTTCGTACATGCCTCCCCAGCAGGCTGCACAGATCATATCCGGTCTTGCACCCGACAGGCAGGCTGACGTCGCCAGAAGGATCGCTGTAATGGACAGGACCAGTCCCGATGTCATCAAGGAAGTGGAGAGCGTTCTCGAACAGAAGCTGGCATCGCTAGTCAACCAGGACTATACCATCATCGGCGGCGTGGATTCGGTGGTGGAGATCCTCAATTCCGTGGACCGCGGTACGGAGAAGCACATCATGGAATCTCTGGAGATCGAAGAGCCCGAACTTGCGGACGAGATCAGAAAGAAGATGTTCGTATTCGAAGATATCCTTCTTCTCGACGACAGGTCCATACAGAGAGTGCTGCGTGACGTTGACAACAATGATCTTGGCATTGCTCTCAAGGCTGCCAACGAGCAGGTACAGAATGCTATATTCAACAACCTTTCAAAGCGTCTTGCGACCATGATCAAGGAAGATATGGAATTCATGGGACCTGTGCGTATGAAGGATGTTGAAGAGGCACAGCAGAAGATTGTTAATATTATCCGTAAACTGGAGGATTCCGGCGAGATCGTCATCTCCAGAGGCGGCGGAGATGAGATAGTTGTCTAACCTGTATAAAACATCT
Source organism: uncultured Lachnospiraceae bacterium (assembly GCA_902761225.1). Lineage (GTDB taxonomy): Bacteria > Bacillota > Clostridia > Lachnospirales > Lachnospiraceae > AC2028. The sequence continues at coordinate 144,355 of CACWJQ010000001.1, forward strand.
TATATGAATATGGGCAATGACAGGCGCGTCATAGACATGAATGAGCTTGTCAAAAAGCGTATCGATGCCCTTGGCATCAAGATGCAGCGCCCCGAAAACTCCGGATTTGTCGATGGTATCAATGCAGACAAAGGCGGTGTTGAGGAGCTTGTTAACGGTGTCACTCTTGATGGAGATTACCCGGAAGGCGGATTTTCGGAAGGACTCGGAGCATTGGGGATTGCCGGTGAGGGCGACCACATCATCGGGACAGATCCCGCCGCAGAAGCCCAGGCGATCATAGATGAAGCCAATGCGGAAGCTGAACGCATCATAAGCGAAGCAAAGCAGAAGGCTGCAAAGATGCAGGAAGAAGCTGAAGCTCTTGCCGGTCATATCAAGGAAGAAGCCAAGAACAAGGGATATCAGGCGGGATATACCGATGCAAGCAACAGGGTTTCCCAGGAGTATCTTGATAAAAAGGAAGCGCTGGACAAAGAGAAGCAGGAACTCGAAGAGCTCTATCAGAAGAAGTTCAATGAGATGGAGCCCGAGCTTGTAGAGACCATAACCGATGTATATGAACATGTGCTGAAGACAGACCTGAAGATGCATAAGTCCATTGCCGGACATCTGGTCGCAAGCGCACTGAGAAATATTGAGGGCGCCAGAAGCTTCCTCATTCATATCAGCAAGGATAATTACGATTATGTCAATTCCAGGAAGAATATCCTGGAGGAAGCTGCCAAGGTCCCGGGAAGTGTGATCGAGATCATGGAGGATATCTCCCTTCCGCCTGATTCATGCATGATCGAAACGGACGGCGGCATATTTGACTGCAGCCTCGGAACTGAATTATCAGAATTGTCAACAAAACTCAGGCTTTTATCCTATTCCAAGGATGAAAACTGATCATTTTTAAAGGCCGGCCTTTCCGGCCTTTGTTCATAATATGGTAACCGTTAAGGATGTTGATTACAAAAAGTATAATAAGGCTGTACAGTTTACTTTTTTCAAGAAGATGGGAAAAGTAATAAACGTTGTCGGCCTTACCATAGAGTCTGCGGGACCGGATGCCAAACTCGGAGACATATGCCGTATCATTCCCAAGGGCGATGATATCAATGAGGAATCAGAGGAGGAGATCCTTGCCGAGGTCGTAGGCTTCAAGGATAAGAAGACTCTTCTGATGCCATACGGAGTGACCGACGGAATAGGACTTGGAAGCATAGTCATTAACACAGGTTATCCTCTTATGGTATCTGTTAACAGACAGCTCCTTGGAAAGACCCTTAACGCTCTTGGGGAGCCTACCGACGGTACAGTCATAGAGGGCGAGAGGTATTCCGTTGAAAATGCCCCTCCGGATCCCATGCACAGAGCCATAATCGATGAGGTACTGCCTCTTGGGGTAAAGGCTGTCGACGGTATGATAACCCTGGGCAAGGGACAGCGTATCGGTATATTCGCAGGTTCCGGCGTCGGTAAGTCCACCCTTATGGGTATGTTCGCAAGAAATACAAAAGCTGACATCAATGTCATTGCACTCATAGGAGAGCGTGGCAGGGAGGTCAGGGAATTCATAGAAAGAGACCTTGGCGAAGAGGGCATGAAGCGGAGCGTTGTCGTTGTTGCGACATCCGACAGACCCGCACTTGAGAGAAAAAAAGCAGCCCTTACCGCAACTGCCATCGCTGAGTATTTCAGGGATCAGGGTGAGGATGTGCTGCTGATGATGGACTCCCTTACAAGATTCTCAATGGCCCAGCGTGAGATAGGACTTGCCAGCGGCGAGCCTCCTGTAACAAGAGGTTATCCGCCCTCTGTTTATTCGGAAATGCCCAAGCTGCTTGAAAGGGCGGGAAGATCTGACAGGGGTTCCATTACAGGACTGTATACCGTCCTTGTAGACGGAGACGATTTTAACGAGCCCATAACCGATACGGCAAGAAGTATCCTTGACGGTCATATCATGCTCGACAGAAAGCTCGGTCACAAGAACCATTATCCTGCCATTGATGTGCTCATGAGCATATCAAGATGTATGAGCTCAATATGTGACAAGAAGCATAAGGCTGCAGCCAGCAGACTTAAAACCGTGCTTGCAACATATAATGAGGCTGAGGACCTTATCAATATCGGTGCCTATAAGAGCGGATCCAATCCGAATATCGACTATGCCATAAGCAAGATCGATGCGGTCAACGGATTTCTTTGTCAGGACACCGATGCAAAATATACTTTTGATGAAACCGTGGATATGCTTGAGCGGTTATTTGAGGATGGCTCGAAGTGATATCGGAGGGATAGATGGCCAGATTCCGGTATAAAATGCAGAATATCCTGGATATCAAGGAGAAGATGGAAACCCAGGCCAAGCAGCTGTTCAGCGAGACCAAGAAGGTCCTTGATGCCGAAACGGAGGCTCTTGATGCGCTCTATGCAAGAAGGGCCGAGATAGAACAGCACGCCGTTGATGTGCTGAAGGGCGAGCTGGATCTGCATGAGATAGAGGATTCGCAGATGTCCAGGATCATCTGTGAACAGAAGATAGCCGATCAGAAGCTCAGGGTCGAAAGGGCGCGGGCGGAATTTGAGAAGGCCAGGGAAGAACTGGAAGAGGCTGTCAAGGAAAGAAAGACCCACGAAAAACTTAAAGAGAGACAGTTCGACGAATTTATCCGCGAGGAAAACAGAGCGGAGAGCAAATCGATAGATGAACTGACCACTTATACATACGGACAAAAGGTGACGGACAATGGCTAAGGAACTTACACCTGAAGAGAAGGCTGCCCAGGAAGAGAAGAAGCGCCTTCAGGAAGAAAAGAAAAAATTAAAGAGAGATCAGGCGGCTCAGAGAAAAGAAGCCAAAAAGAGAGCCAAAGAGATTGCAAAGCAGGAAGAAGAGCTTGAAGGAGACGAAGAAGGAGGCGGGTTTGTGACATTTATCGCAACCCTGTTCATCGTACTCCTCTGGCTTGCCGTGATCGTTGTGGTCATCAAACTTGATGTCGGCGGCTTTGGCAGTTCCGTGCTCGCTCCCGTACTGAAGAATGTACCGGTTCTCAACCTTATCCTTCCCGAAAGCACTGCTTCCGAAACTCTTGATCCCACAATGTACGGAGGATACACCAATCTTCAGGATGCAGTTAACAGGATCTACTCTTTGGAAGCTGAGCTTGAGGCTATAAAGAGTGCAACTCTGACCAAGGATGAGAGGATTGCAGCACTTGAAGCAGAGGTTACCAGACTTTCCCAGTTTGAGACCATGCAGGTGGATTTCCAGCGTATCAGGAATGAGTTCTATGAAGAGGTCATCTACGCTGAGAACGGGCCCGGTCCCGAGGCATATGTGAAATATTTCGAATCAATGGATCCCACGACAGCGGAATTCCTGTACAAACAGGTTGTGGAGGATCTTCAGGTATCCAGAGAGATACAGGATTATGTAAGCGCGTATTCCAGCATGAAGCCCAAGGAGGCTGCCGCGCTTTTTGAACAGATGACCGATACCGAGGGAATCCAGCTGGCAGCAAGGATACTCGGTGCCATGAATCCGGAAGACAGAGCTGCTATTTTCAACCAGATGGACAAGGAAGTTGCCGCAAGGATCACCAAGATCCTTGATCCCGAAAGCTGACCCTTAAGTTTTTTCTTCTTTTATCCGATATAAATTCCGGCAGGGTTATACTCTGCAATAAACTGTTTCGAGAAAGGAAGGAATTGTCTATGGGCATCACACCTATCAAGGATGCCACGGGTATAGCGGATCAGCTGCTTAATACGGTCAATCCCGGAAGACAGCCCGAGACCGGCGGAAGCGATTTCAGATCTGTCTGGAAGGATCAGGCCGGAGCGGGTAAGACTGCAGAACTTAAGCCGAACGCTTCTGATAAGTCCGGAAACGGACCTGATAAGAGCGGTTCGAAGATTTCTGCAAAGGATGCTGCAGACCGTAACAATGTATCGTCAGCCGGAACCCGTGATGCATCAAAGACAGATGTGAGGGGCAAGGAAAGCCCCCGTAAAGCCGCCGAAGATGTTGATGACAGCACTGAAACAGGCGGTATGCTCAAGGATGAGGAAATAGGATCCGCACAGGAGACTCTTGCAGCGATAGCCTCCGGACTTGCTGAAAAGCTTGCGGATATACTTGATATGAGTCTTGAAGAATTCGAAGATCTTCTTCAGGCAGAAGGCTTAAGCACCATCGATCTTCTTGACAGGGACGCTTTGAGCGGACTGCTCCTTACGGCACTGGGTGCTGATTCGCAACTGTCGCTTCTTACGAATGAGGCAGATTATGCGGCTTTCAGCGAGGGACTTGAAGCGCTGGAAGAAGTGCTTTCATCGGGCTCAGGCATTGAAGACATGGATATCAGTGACCTGAAGGCTGCCATGGAGGAAGCATTAAGAAGCAGGAACGAAGCGGCTGAAGAGAATGAAAACCGCAATATGACCACCAGGTTCGAAAGAAATTCTGACGGTGTGCTTGAACAGGTCGGTGACGGTACGGATGCATCGGTCAGAGGACAGGAAGGCATTTCGGCAGGCTCAAAAGCCGGATCCGGCAATGATGCCGGAGAAAACGGATCCCAGGAAATGGGAGCATTCGCACAGACAGAGGCTCCGGTACAGGCTGATGCAGCCGGTGAAGCATCCGGTGAGGCGCCTGTAAGCTTTGTTACCGAAGCGCGCCAGATCGCCGATCAGATACTTGATCAGATGAAGACCGTGACGGACGGAGACTTTTCTGACGTTGAGATGCAGCTTCATCCCGCTTCCCTCGGCACTCTTCATGTTCGCGTGACCAATAATGCAGGTGTCATCACAGCTAATTTTGTCACAGAGAATGAGGCCGTAAAGGCAGCTGTTGAGAGCCAGATCATAAGGCTTAATGAGCAGTTTGAGGCGCAGGGCATAAAGGTTGATGCTGTTGAGGTTACCATAGCATCACACAGCTTTGAGCAGAATCTCGAATCCGGACAAAGTGATACGGGAAGTGAAAACGGACGTCCCGCAAGGCGGACCAGAAGGATCGACCTTGGCGAGGATGGAGAGATCGATATATCTTCCATGGAGGAAGATGAGAGGATCGCAGCTGAAATGATGGCTGCAAACGGCAACAAAGTAGATTATATGGCATAATGTCGCACGCGCGACAGAATAGGAGTATATATGGCATCTGTATCGGCATCCGTTAAAAACGGTGAGATCGTAACAAGTGCTTCACAGGAATCTCTTTCATCTGCCCGCAATACCACATCAACCGGTATGGACAAGGATGCTTTTCTCCAGCTTCTTGTAGCACAGATGAAATACCAGGATCCCATGGAGCCTACTTCCAATACTGAATATATTGCGCAGTATGCACAGTTTTCACAGGTAGAAGCCCTCAATAACATGTCCCAGAATATGGAGCTTTCCAGATACAGTTCCTTCGTGGGCAAGGAAGTTGTTATTGCCAGTGAAGGCAGTGACGGCAAGACTTCCGAAGTGAGAGGCTTTGTCGATTATGTGACATTTGAAGGCGGCAAGGCATATTTTTCAATCGAAGGCAATCTTTATGCAGCTTCGGATATGGTTACCGCTATAAGCAATGAATATTCAAATGCAGAGGATATAGCGAAGGATTTTGCCAAGACCTTAAAGGATCTTCCTTCGGTGGATTCCATCACCATCAAGGATAACGGCAATACCATCACGAATCTTCTCAACGCCTACGATTCCCTCAACTCTTACCAGAAGGGTTTCCTTGATGACGGCGATGTTGAGAGCATGAACAGATATGTTGAAAAGCTCAATGAGCTTCTGATCGCAGCTGCAAATGAGGCTGCCAGGAAGGCCGCTGCCGAAGCGGAAGGCGCTGAAGAGACCGAAGAAGCTGAAGAAACTGAAGATGCTGCCCAGGCAGCGGATGCCGCAGCGGAGAATGCGGGCACCACGGCTGAGGAAATGGCGGAAAACGCAGCAGCTGAAGGACTTGTAATACCGGAAGACAGGGAGTGAGCGTTCTTCCCGGCCGATTTTCGGAAAATTAAGTCTTGAACGGTGATGAAAACGGAGGTATGAGCCGATATAAGTAATTGAAGGAGGAAAGGTGAAAGCCCCGCTTTCACGACACTAAATGATGTCGCTCTGGCGACAGGAAATGAGGAAGCACATATGGAAATGAACGTACAGGCTTTATATGCAGCTAATATTTCCAAAACCCGTACTTCCGCGCCTTACATTAGCCAAAGTGATAACAGTACAAAGGCTTCATTCGGTAATATCCTTGCCGCAAAGGAACAGGAAGCTTCACAGGTGAAGTTCTCCAAGCATGCGGCCCTGAGGATGAATGACCGCGGACTGGAAATGTCCGACGAACAGCTCGGAAGACTTAAGAGCGGTACTGATATGGCGGCGGATAAGGGTATCAATGATTCACTGGTAATGATCGACGATCTTGCATTCATAGTGAATGTGCCGTCGAGAACCGTCATTACGGCGATAGAGGCCGGAAGTGACACGAATGTATTCACAAATATTAACGGAGCGGTTATAGCTTAAGGCCGGACCTGGATGGAGGCCGGGGTACCCGAATGACAGAAGGACCCCTCTTGTATAACCGGAAGCGCTCGCTTCATGCGTCTTTTTCACGCACATCTCCTGATCACAAAATGGAGGAAACTGCCTTATGATGAGATCTCTCTACTCAGGTGTTGCCGGTCTGAAGACACACCAGACCAAGATGGACGTTATCGGTAATAATATCGCTAACGTTAACACTACTGCGTTCAAATCAAGCTCCATCACCTTTGCTGACCTGATGAGCCAGACAACCCAGTCTGCATCGGGTGCAAATGCGACTACCGGCGTCGGCGGCGTCAATGCACGTCAGATCGGTCTCGGTGTTAAGTCCGGAGCCATCAATGTCAATATAACCGGTCAGGGTTCTGCACAGTCCACCGGTAATCCCTTCGATATCATGATCACCGGCGACAATTTCTTCGTCGTTTCCGATGGCCTTTCCAATTACTTCACAAGAGACGGTTCATTCTATGTTGACGGTGTCGGCAATCTCTGCATGACCTCAACCGGATACAATGTAATGGGATGGGGCGTGGATACCGCCACCATGGACATCAAGAAGGACAATGTACAGCCTCTCAGGATCATGAGCCCCGATAATCTTACATATCCCCCTGAGGCTACAACTCTCGGAACCGTTTCCGGAATCCTTGATAAGAATGATACCGATGTTAACAGTGAGGATGGAAAGTCCCTGAATCTCAGCATCTATGATTCACTCGGATATGAATACACCGCAAGATTCATCCTCAAGTCCACGGATGTAGACGGAGAGTTTTCCGTTGAACTCGATAAGCTCCTTGATGCAAAGGGAAATGAGATCGATATTTCCGGAGCTGATGAGCTTTTCGGATCTGATACTTCCGTTGCAGATCAGGAAGAGGTTGTGTTCAATTCCAATTCATTCAGCTGGAACGGCACACAGCTTATGAACGGTGACGGCACCACGACAATAGTCGATCTTTCTACAGTTAACTTCACTCCTGCGGATGAGACGGAGGAAGCTGCACTTCAGGAAGCACTTGATAAGATCGCCACAGCATACGGCTTTGGCGGATCTACCGATGAATTCCTCAACCTTTATATCAACAACGGAGCTACACCTCCCGTAAAGCAGAGGGTTTCCGATCTTATTGAGGCCATCAAGAACGGAACCGTTCCCAGCCTTGCAGATCTCGACGGTGACGGAACTCCCGGAGTGGATGACGGAAGCGGCAATCCCAACTTCAGCTTTACTGCCGACGGAAGATTCTTAAACGGCTCTGTGCTTAAGTTCGACACCGATACCGGTCTTTTTGATTCGATAGCGGGCTCTACCAAGGGCGATACCAAGATTGCACTTTCCAAGCTCATTGCCAATACAACAGACAATACATCCAACTTTGCCGACATAAACCTTAACTGGTCAGGCGTTTCCATGTTCAATAACAACGGAACCTCCACCGTTACCGCTACATACGGCGACAAGGATGGGATCGGAACCGGACGTAAGCTGGGTGATATGATAGGCGTTTCCATCCAGAGAGACGGACGCATCTATGCAAGCTATGACAATGGCATGACCAAGCTCCTCGGACAGATCGCAACTGCGAATTTCCCCAATGCCTCCGGTCTTGAGAAGCATGGCGATAACCTGTACCAGTCCACAATGAACTCCGGATCCTTCGACGGAATAGGAGTTGATGTAACGGCATCGGGCGGATATATGTCGACCGGCGTTCTCGAGATGAGTAATGTGGACCTGTCTGCAGAGTTTACCGAGATGATAACCACTCAGCGCGGATTCCAGGCTAACTCCAGGATCATCACAGTTTCCGATACCCTTCTTGAAGAGCTCACCAATCTCAAGAGATAATGACATTTTGAAATCGGGCAGGCTTCATAGTCTGCCCGATTTTTTCATTTTTTGAAATTTTCCTTCTTATTACCCTTTTTTAGTCACAAAAGATGACCACAAGATGTTGTGTTTATGATATAATAACAGGGTGTATTTACAATAAGGGAAAAGGGGGTATACAAGGTGATAGAAGTCACTCGTCTTAACGGTTCAAAATTGCTCATAAATCCGCATCTTCTCGAGATGGTGGAAGAGACTCCCGACACGGTTTTAACCCTCACTACAGGCCACAAGATAATAGTAAAAGAAAGTAGACAAGATATCAAAAATCTTGTAAAATCGTATAGAAAAGGTATCATGGCTGACGAATGACGTTAGCCCGATTTTTGTTGAGGTAATTTTCAGGTGGATATAGCGTCACTAATCGGATTCTTAATGTGTCTTGGAATGCTCCTGTTCGGTATTATTTCCGCTGCCGGACTTGCGGGCTTCGGCAATTACCTTGATCTTGCATCCGCCATAATCACTTTCGGCGGTGCGCTGTTTGCTGTTATGACATCCTACAGCATGGGAGATTTCATTGCCGGACTGAAGAGCATAACACTTATTTTCAAGGCACCTTCCGTAAATACAACGGATCTGATCAGGAAGATAATCGAGCTTTCCAACGTTGCACGTAAGGAAGGCCTTCTTTCGCTTGAGGAATCAGCTTCCGACATGGATGAACCTTTCCTGAAAAAGGGGGTTCTTCTTGTTGTTGACGGCACAGATCCCGATCTTGTCAGAGGGATACTTGAGACTGAAATGGAATGCATCGATACAAGACACAAGTCCCTTGCGGGCTTCTGGGAGACGATGGGTTCCATGGGACCTGCGTGGGGAATGATCGGAACCCTTGTAGGACTTGTTAACATGCTCAACAACATGTCCGATGCATCGTCCATCGGACCTTCCATGGCTGTCGCACTCATCACAACACTATACGGTTCGCTTCTCGCAAACTGGATCTGCGCACCCACCGCTGCAAAGCTCAAAGCCGACAATGCGGTTGAGATGATGCAGAAACAGGTAATGATCGAGGGGCTTTTGTCCATACAGGCAGGAGAGAATCCCAGAGTCATTGAAGAGAAGCTTAAGTCCTTCCTTGCACCCAAGGATCGTGACAGTGCAGGCTCGGAAGGCGGAGATGCCGAATGATATTACTTGCCTGACCGCCTGATAGCGGTCGGAAGAAGGTTCAGATATGGGTAAGAAAAAAGAAGACGCCCCACCACCGGGGTCCCCGGCATGGATGGCTACTTTCTCGGATCTGATGAACCTGCTGCTGTGTTTCTTTGTGCTTCTGTTTTCGATGTCCACCATCGACGAAGCCAAGCTGAATGAGATCATTGCTTCACTTAACAGCTCTTTCAGCGTTTTCAGCGGAGGCGCCACATCCATCGGAGAAGGCATACTGATAAGCAACGGGGTAAGCCAGCTCAACGAGCTGTCCAACTACATAAGCAGTACCGGAAGAGCTGCGGATTCCGAGACACAGGACACCCAGATCCAGGTTTACAATACCGATTCGGGCGGAAAGGAAAATACAGAAAGCTCCGAGGATAATACCGGCGCAATGAACATAGAGCAGGCCGCTGAAGCTGTGGAAGCTGCCAACCTGAGCTCCAATGAGGAACTTGCGGAGCTGATAGGTGAAGCGATAGCAGACAGCAGGCTTTCGGACCAGATCGATGTAAGCTTCACATCACAGTATGTCATGCTTACCATGAAGGGCTCCATCCTGTTTGCTCCGGGCTCTGCGACGCTTAACGAAGACTGTAAGCCTGTTCTCGACAGGGTATCGTCCATACTTGAGAGATACGCAAGAGGCGAGATCGAGATAAACGGACATACGGACAACGTTCCCATGAACAGTGCAAAGTATCCTTCCAACGAGGAGCTTTCAAGCGCGAGAGCGCTGTCAGTTTTTTACTACATAGTCGAGACCAGCAGTCTTGATCCCACGCTGATCAAGCATTCCGGATTCGGAGAGAGAATGCCCATAGCCGACAACTCCACTGAAGCGGGAAGAGCCCGGAACAGAAGAGTTGAGATCAGGATCTATAACAATAACTGAGGGAAAAGGATTTACACCTGATGAAGAAGAATCTACTTACGATCCTCATACTTGCACTTGTGATCGTCAATCTGACCCTTACCGTCATCACGATGATAAGCGTGACAGGAACCAACAAGAAGACAGCTGCACTGGTGGATACCATTGCAACAGTATTAAACCTCGAGCTTGTCAGCGATGAAGAGGATGAAGGACCGGATATCAGTCTTGCAGATACCGAGATCTATACCATCGCAGAGGCTATGACCATTCCTCTTAAGGTAACAGAGGGCGGCAAGCAGGAATACATGGTATGTAAGATAGCTCTTTCCATCAACACCAAGGACGATGATTATAAGACCTACAGTTCCGAGACCATCAGCAGTTACGAGCCTTATATCAAGCAGTCCATCGAAGGTGTCATCTCATCATATGACTCGGCATACCTTAGCAATCCCGAGAACCGTGAAGAGGTGAAGAAGGAAGTTCTTAAGGCTATTCAGAAATGGATGGATTCAAAGGTTGTTTATGACATATCCATCAGCGATGTCAAGTTCGGCTGATGAGATCAGGAGGCCCTGGCGGTGGGTGATATCCTTTCGCAAAACGAAATAGATGCCCTGCTCAATCAGCTTTCCTCCGGGGAACTCGATGTTGAGGCGATCACCAATGTCGAGGAGAAGCCCGTCAGGGATTATGATTTCAGCAGACCTACCAAGTTCTCAAAAGAGCATCTGCGCACTCTTGAGATAATATTCGAGCATTACGGAAGGCTTATATCCACAAATCTTCCGGTGCTCCTCAGGAAGAATGCACAGGTGACCGTAGCCAGTTCGGAGACCGTTACATTCAGCGAGTTTACTAATGCACTGTCCAACCCGAGCATACTGGGGATCGTGGCTTTTGAGCCTCTTGGCGGAAGCATAATAATAGATCTTGCGACCAATATCGCTTTTGCGATGATCGACAGGATGCTCGGAGGTGAGGGAGAGCCCATCAATTTCTCAAGGGACTTTTCCGATATCGAGCTCTCGATCATACAGAAGATAATGATCATGTTCACACAGCTTCTCCGTGACCCCTGGAGAAATGTTCTGGATATATCACCGGTACTCAGCAGACTTGAGACGAATCCCCAGTTCGCCCAGATAATAGCTCCCGGTGAGATGATAGCAGTCGTGACACTTAACATCAGGATCGGTGAAGTTGAAGGTTTCATGAATCTGTGCCTTCCTTTTATGACCCTCGAGGATGTCATGGACAGACTTAATACCAAGTACTGGTTCTCTACAATGCAGGAGAACAAGGATGAAGATGCCAAGGAGAATATCGAGGCAATGCTCAAGAGAGTGGATATTCCCGTTAAGGCAGTCCTTGGAACCAGTCAGATAACCGTTAACGATTTTATGAATCTTCAGGTCGGTGACTGTATAAGACTTGATGCAAGAGTCGATTCCGACATGAACATTTATGTCGGCAATATCAAGAAATTCACCGCTCTTCCCGGCGCCAGCGATGACTGTTATGCGGTAAGGGTGACTTCGGTGATCAGAGAGGAGGAGTAACAGATGGATGGGATGCTGTCACAGGATGAGATAAACGCTCTCCTTAGCGGTATGGATCTGTCTGGGGACGAAACTCCGGATATGGGCGGTGCAGGAACGACTGACACAAGCGAGGTTCAGCCGATCAATCCTTACCTGGTGGATGCGCAGCCGGTCTCCGGTGGAGATGAGCTTCTGAACGATGTTGAGAGAGATGCGATCGGTGAGGTTGCCAACATCAGCATGGGCTCGTCGGCGACGACGCTTTATTCCCTGGTAAACAGAAAAGTCAACATCACCACACCTGTTGTGACCCTTTGCACATGGGACGAACTCATCGCAGATTTCGGAAAGCCCTGTGTTTTTATCAGGATTAAATACACCAGAGGTCTGGACGGTACCGACATTCTGGTGCTCAAGGAAAATGATGTCAAGATCATAACAGATCTTATGATGGGCGGAGACGGGACCAATACAGACGGCGAACTCGGTGAACTCCATCTTTCCGCCATATCCGAAGCAATGAACCAGATGATGGGATCTTCAGCCACGTCTCTTTCCACAATGCTCGGTACGCTGATAGATATCTCTCCGCCGGAGAGTTCGCTCGTAGATCTTGAAGCTTTTGATAACGGTTCGGATGTGGCACCGTTTTTGGGAGGTACATTCTGCAGGATCCAGTTCAAGATGCAGATAGGAGACGGTCTTGTTGATTCGACCATCATGCAGCTGTATCCGATAGATTTTGCCAAGAAGATCGTAGAGACCTTCATGGGACCGCAGCAGGAACAGACAGTAAATCCTGCACCGGACCCGATACCGGTACCTACGCCTGCCCCCGAGCCTGCTCCTCAGCAGATGGGACAGCAGATGCCGAATCCGGGGATGCAGATGGGATTTGGAGGACCGACACAGGGAATGCCACAGATGCAGATGGGTTATGGAGGACCGATGCAGGGAATGCCACAGATGCAGGGTTATGGATCACAAATGCCTCAGATGGGTTACGGCCAGCCGGTACAGCCCATGAATATACAGCCAGCCACATTTCAGAATTTCAGCGGAGATCTGAGCGGAATTCAGGGTGGCGAAAATATCGGACTCATCATGGATGTCCCTCTTGAGGTTACCGTTGAACTCGGAAGGACGACCAAGTCGATATCCGATATACTCAGTTTTGCTCCGGGCACCATTATCGAGCTTGACAGAATAGCCGGTGAGCCCATTGATGTACTGGTCAACGGCAAGTTTGTTGCCAGGGGAGAAGTGGTGGTCATCGAAGAGAACTTCGGTATCAGAGTAACTGAGATAATCAAGTAATAGGCCGGTTTTGGCAGAAAATAAATTCGGAGGTTTTGAATTATGGCAAAGAGTATCCTTATCTGTGATGATGCAGCATTCATGAGAATGATGATCAAGGACATCCTCAGCAAGAATGGCTATAACATTGCGGGTGAAGCAGAGAACGGAGTCAAGGCTATAGAGAAGTACAAGGAGGTAAATCCCGATCTTGTACTTATGGATATCACCATGCCCGAGATGGACGGAATACAGGCGCTCAAGGCTATCAAAGCAGCTGATTCCGGCGCCAAGGTCATCATGTGCTCTGCAATGGGACAGCAGGCTATGGTGATCGAGTCCATTCAGGCCGGAGCCAAGGATTTCATTGTTAAGCCTTTCCAGGCTGACAGAGTCATTGAAGCTGTCAAGAAGGTTATAGGCTGATGCCATGATCCTTCTAACGAAGTCCACATTATCCGATATTGCACAGCTTTTTACGGTACTGATAATCTTTATCGCCGTACTTGTGATCTCGATGCTGTGTACAAAGTGGATAGGTAATTACCAGAAGCTGCAGGCCTCTTCGGGCAGTGCCGAGGTTATCGAGACTGTCAGGATAGCACCGGGCAAATGGATCCAGATAGTACGTATCGGCAGTAAATATAAGGTCATCGCCATTTGCAAGGATACCGTCACATATCTCGGGGATGTGGATGAGAGTGATATAAAGTCAGGAGATTCTTCAGAGAAAAAGACCTTTTCCGAGGTGCTTTCCAAAACCTTTACAAAGGGAGCGAATGATTCCGGGGGGGAAGGCTAAGGTTTACGCTGATGGGGGCATTTGTATCTTCCGGAAAAAATCTCATAAGGATATCGGTTTTTGCCGGATTGATCGCAGTTTTCTGCCTTGTGCTCGGCATCAGGGTTTCGGCGGCAGGCAACATACAGACCGGTGAGACCGATGTTAGCACGGTGATCAATCGTCCGGGTACATATGACAACCCGCAGGATCTGAACACTCTTAACACTGTCAACAGACTTACCATTACATACAATGATGATAACGGGTCTCTCAATTCTTCCTTAAGGATTCTGATCACCCTTACACTCATTGCCATTGCACCGCTTTTGATCATGGTGATGACATCCTTTACCAGGATCATCATCGTTCTTCATTTTACAAGAGCGGCGCTCAATACACAGACTGCACCGCCTAACCAGGTGCTTGTAGCGCTGTCGCTCATTCTAACCTTTTTCATAATGCAGCCCACTATTGAGGAGATCAATGTCAATGCAGTCATTCCCTTTGAGGCGGGAACGATCAGCCAGGATGAATTCCTGGAGAATGCAATGACTCCTCTCAGGAACTTTATGGAGCCGCAGACTCAGGTTAAGGATGTGCGGCTTTTTTATGATATCGCAGGGATGGAATGGGACGGAACGATCGAATCGATCCCCAATTCGATACTCATCCCGGCCTTTATGATATCGGAGCTGAGAATAGCGTTCTGGATAGGATTCATGATATATATACCTTTCATCGTCATCGACATGGTCGTTGCATCGGTGCTGATGAGTATGGGTATGATGATGCTGCCTCCGACCACGATATCGATGCCTTTCAAGATACTTTTATTCATCCTTGCGGACGGATGGTCACTTATCATCGGACAGCTTGTACGAACGTTCTATTAGCAATCTAAGTAAAAGGGAGGCGGAGCTATGACACCTGAAGCTGCATCGGAGATGATCAGGGGCGCACTTTACATGATAATCAAGTGTGCGTTGCCGGTCCTGCTTGTTTCAATGGCCATAGGTCTTGTCATAAGTATATTTCAGACAGTCACCTCCATACAGGAGCAGACACTTACCTTCGTCCCCAAGGTTTTAGGGATCTTTCTGACTCTCATGATCCTCGGAAACTGGATCATGAACAATATAGTCGGTTTCACTACGGATCTCTGGAGCAATTTTGTTTATTACGTTCACAAGTAGCGGAGACGGATGATAAATTATTCATTTTCAATCTATGATCTGGAGTATTTTCTCCTGATACTTGTAAGGGTTTCATGCTTTGTATATATATGTCCCTTCTTCAGCATGAGAAATACTCCGAGACGTATACGCGTGGCACTCAGTGTTTTCATCGCAATGCTTCTGTATAATGCCGTGACGCCTGCAGAGGCCGTTGTGACAAGGACTGTCACAGGATATGCCATCGTGGTGATGAAGGAAGCCATAGCGGGGCTATTGATAGGACTGTCGGTCAATATCTGCAGCTCGATCTTTACATTTGCCGGAGCTGTTGCGGATATGGAAACCGGTCTGTCCATGGTCACTCTTATGGATCCTGCTTCAAGGGAACAGATAAGTATCACCGGCGGACTTTACAATTACGCTTATTCACTGATACTTATAGCCAGCGGTATGTACAGATATCTGCTGGGGGCTTTAGCGGATACATTTGAACTGATACCGGTTGGACATGTGAACTTCAACATGGAAGGTCTTATGGTGACGGTCATCACATTCCTGACGGATTACATACTCATCGGATTCAGGATAATCCTTCCCATATTTGCAACGATGATGATGCTGAATGCGATACTCGGTGTAATGGCCAAGGTATCACCTCAGATGAACATGTTCGCGATAGGTATACAGCTGAAGGTTCTGACAGGTCTTACGGTCCTGTTCCTTACCGTGGGAATGATGCCGGCTGCCAGCGATATGATCTTTGCCGAGATGAAGAAGATGATGGTTTCGTTTGTATCGAACCTTATGTGAAGATGTTGTTTTCATCTGCGTCCGGTGTATGCGGCGTGCGGATGACTGGAGCAAAAGCGGAGGAATTGTGAATGCTTGAATACAATCTGCAATTCTTCGCTGACAATGGCGACAAGACAGAAGAGCCTACTTCCAAAAAGCTTGATGATGCCAGAAGTGAGGGCCAGGTTGCCAAGAGCAGGGAGATAGGAAACTGTCTCGGGCTTTTTGTTTTTTTCCTTGTACTCAGGTTCATGGCCGGCAGTATAGGGGGGAAGTTCCTGAATGTCTTTGAGGTGATGTACAGTGCGATACCCAGGGTGACCGTATATCCCAGGGGCGAAATGCCTGCAAGGGAGATGAACATCCTCTTCAGGAGCGGGATATACAATATCGTGATGATCGTTCTTCCCATTATGATCATCGGATATGTGGTTGCTTTTGTGGGAGACCTTGTGCAGGTTAAGTGGAAGCCCACCGCCAAGCCTCTGAAGCCCAAGTTTTCCAAGATAGATCCCACAAAAGGCTTCAAGAGGATATTCTCGCCCAACTCGATAGTGGAGCTGCTTAAGTCTCTGCTCAAGATAGGATTGATAGCGATCATATGCTACGGGTATATCAGGGATAAGGTCTTTCTGATATTCAATCTGTACGATCTTCCGCTTATGCAGTCCGTGTCACTTATAGGTAATACGATAATAGATCTGGGGATCAGGATCTCGGCTGTTTATATAGTCCTTGCTGCAGCGGATTTCGGATATCAGAAGTGGAAATTCCACAAGGATATGATGATGAGCAAGCAGGAGGTCAAGGATGAGTACAAGAACTCCGAAGGAGATCCGCAGGTCAAGGGTCAGATAAAAGCCAAAATGAGGGAAGCTTCGCGCAGAAGGATGATGCAGCAGCTTCCGCAGGCAGATGTAGTAATAACAAACCCTACTCATTACGCCGTAGCTATCAAGTATGAACCTTCCAAGAAGGATGCACCGTATGTTCTGGCAAAGGGTGAGGGGTATCTTGCACAGAAGATCAAGGAGGTTGCTAAGGAGAGCGGCATTGAGATTGTGGAGAACAAACCTGTTGCGAGGATGCTCTATCACAATGTGGAGATAGGTGAGGCGGTTCCGCCTGAACTGTATCAGGCTGTAGCGGAGATACTTGCCTTTGTATACCATCTTCAGGGAAAGATCTGAAATACACTTAAAAGGAGGAAGCTATGTTCAAAGCCATCAGCAAATTTGATGTATTTGTAGCGCTTTATCTCGCCGTAGCCATAATCCTCTTTATCATTCCGATCCCTTCGGCAATTCTGGATATATTGCTTGCCTTCAATATATCCCTTGCAATGACCATAATGTTCGGAGCTCTCTTTTGCAAGGAAGTTCTGGATATGAGCTTTTTCCCGACACTGCTCCTTTTTACTACGGTGTTCAGGATCGCAATGAACACGTCCTCAACCAGACTCATCCTGCGTGACGGATATGCCGGCAACGTCGTTGCCACATTCGGTAACTTCGTGGGAGGCGGTGATCTTATCATAGGAGCGATCATTTTCCTGATCCTGCTGATAATCCAGTTCATGGTCATCAACAAGGGTTCGGAACGTGTGTCGGAAGTAACGGCAAGATTCACCCTTGATGCAATGCCCGGTAAACAGATGGCTATCGATGCGGATCTTAATACCGGGGCAATAGATGATGCAGAGGCTAAGAGAAGAAGAGAGAAGATCCAGAAGGAATCGGCATTCTACGGTTCCATGGACGGTGCCGTCAAGTATGTAAAGGGAGATGCCACAGCCGGACTTCTCATCACCGGTGTCAACCTTATCGGAGGTATTGCCCTTGCGGTCCTAAGGAGAGGAATGAGTATAGGTGATGCGCTCAACTCCTTCGCCATACTTACCATAGGTGACGGTCTTGTATCACAGATACCTTCGCTTATGATATCTCTTTCAACCGGTATCCTTGTCACAAAGGGATCCGAGGATAAGGATCTGGGTGAGACCATAATCAAGCAGCTCTTCGGACTTCCCAAGGTGCTGATGATAGTTGGCAGCATGATGACTGTCCTGGGTCTATTTACGGGACTGAACACCATATTGTTCGTGGGTATAGGTGTAACCTTCATCATATCAGGAACAAGAGTGAGCAGGAGTCTGCAGACAGCAAGCATCGAGCAGGATGTGAGCAGTGAGGAAGCTGAGGCAGAGGAGATAAGACAGCCTGAGAATGTTAATTCCCTCCTTCAGGTGGACCCTATAGAGCTGGAATTCGGATATGGGATCATACCCCTTGCCGATGTCAATCAGGGCGGCGACCTTCTTGACCGTGTGGTCATGATCAGACGTCAGATTGCTCTGGAGCTCGGTACAGTGGTGCCCATAATAAGACTCAGGGATAACATACAGCTTAATCCCAACCAGTACATAATCAAGATCAAGGGAATACAGATCAGTGAAGGCGAGATACTTTTCGACCACTACATGGCCATGAACCCCGGCTATGTACAGGAGGAGATAACCGGTATCCCCACCTTTGAGCCTTCATTCCATCTCCCGGCCATATGGATAACGGAAGGACAGAGAGAGAAGGCAGAGACCCTGGGATATACTGTTGTCGATCCGCCTTCGATAATCGCAACCCACCTGACTGAGATAATCAGACAGCATATAGATGAACTGCTGACAAGGCAGGATGTCCAGAACCTTATCAATAACATCAAAGAGGGCAATCCGAATCTTGTCGATGAACTTGTTCCGAAGCTGCTCGGACTGGGGGATATCCAGAAGGTTCTGCAGAATCTGCTGCGTGAGGGAGTATCCATCAGAGACCTTCTGACCATACTGGAGACTCTTGCGGACTATGCACCTACAACGAGGGATACGGATATACTTACGGAATATGTGAGACAGGCACTGAAGCGTGCCATTTCGGCAAGATACTTTATGACCAATGACACCAATTCCGTAGTGACGCTCGATCCTAAGATCGAACAGGAGATAATGTCCTGTGTCAAGCAGACTGAGAACGGATCCTTCATCAATATGGATCCCGCCAGAACCCACCAGATACTCGAATCCGTTAAGAAGGAAATACAGAAGCTTGAGAATCTGGGCAAGACGCCCATAATAGTAACATCGCCCATAGTAAGGATCTATTTCAGAAAACTGACGGAGGATTACTATAAAGACCTGATAGTCGTCTCCTATAATGAGGTTGATTCGGGAGTTAACCTGACATCGGTCGGAATGGTTACCGCATAAAATGATAATAAAAAAGTTTATCGGTAAAAATGAAGAAGAAGCAACAGCGCTTGCCAAGAAGGATCTGGGTGACAACCTGGTCATAATGAACGTGCGCAAGGTAAAGGCAAAGCCGCCCTTTGCGTTTCTTAAGGGCAAGAAGGTAGAGGTCACTGCCGCTGTGGAGGAAGAAGATCCCGGGATGGAGCAGATCAGAAGGATCGCAAGAGCCCAGGTCAGTGCACAGGAAAAGGCAAAGGCTGAGGGTTCACCCCAGAGTAATGATGCGGGAAGACCTGCAGCACAACCTGCGCCTGTAGTAAGATCGCTTACCTCTGTTGATAAGAGCAGCAGCATTGAAGCCAAGCTTGACAATCTTCAGAATATCCTTGAATTCCACCTGGCGCTCCAGGGCCGCTACAACAGTGTGCTGTCGCTGTATCACGACCAGGGACATATCGCCACCAAGACGCTGGACTTTGAAAGGACGATCGCCATTACCAACGGCATGCCGATCCTGCGCACTTCCGTGGATCACGGAACAGCGATGGACATTGCCGGAAAGGGG
>CACWJQ010000002.1 GCA_902761225.1 uncultured Lachnospiraceae bacterium
TGGCGTTCTGCAATGTTCATCCGCCTGTGTCCGCCGTAGAGGTAATAGATCTTCAGAATGGTGCGGATATTATGGTTCACGCCGAATCGTTCTCACTCAGGGATAAACTGGAAGTGCGATACTCAATATCCACCAAGGTTATGGATTACATCAGTGACCAGAGATGTATATTGGCCATAGGTCCAAGGGATATCGCATCGATGAGTTTCCTGAATGACAGAGGGCTTGCCGTATGTGCTTTTAGCACTGAGGAGATCGCCGGTTCGGTCAACATGATCAGAAATGACCGGTCGATAATTGATAAAACTATATTAAATATAAAAAAATATTGTGATGCTTCAGATACAGTAGTTGAATCATGTCACAAACTTGAAGAGGATCTTAAAAAGACTGTATCGGAATATGCGGTTTAGATTGAAAGGAAAAATAAAATGACCCTGTATGATGATCTTGTATCAGGAAAAGAAAAACTTTCTCTTGTAGGACTGGGTTATGTAGGTATGCCTATAGCAGTTGCTTTTGCAAAGAAGATCAGTGTTATAGGTTTCGACCTTAATGCAAAAAAGATCGAGATGTACAGATCGGGAATAGATCCTACCAGAGAAGTGGGAGATGAAGCGATAAGGGAGTCCAAGGTTGATTTCACTTCCGATGAGACCAGACTCAGGGAAGCCAGATTTCACATCGTAGCTGTTCCCACACCTGTAAATGAGGATCATACTCCCGATCTTTCACCGGTTGAAAGTGCGAGCAGAATACTTGGCAGAAATCTTACAAAAGGTTCTGTTGTCGTTTTTGAATCCACAGTGTATCCCGGAGTTACCGAGGATGTGTGTGTTCCGATCCTTGAGAAAGAGTCGGGACTTAAATGCGGAACTGATTTCAAGATCGGTTATTCTCCCGAACGTATTAATCCCGGTGATAAAGTTCACAGACTGGAGACCATCACGAAGATAGTTTCCGGTATGGACGAAGAGACACTTGACTGTGTGGCGAAGGTTTATGAACTCGTTGTTGATGCCGGTGTACATCGTGCTGAATCAATAAAGGTTGCTGAAGCGGCTAAGGTTATAGAGAATTCACAGCGTGATATCAATATTGCGTTTATGAATGAACTTTCCATTATCTTCAACAAAATGGGAATTGATACCAAATCTGTCCTTGAAGCAGCAGGTACCAAGTGGAATTTTCTCAAGTTCTATCCGGGACTTGTTGGTGGACACTGCATAGGTGTTGATCCTTATTATCTTACTTATAAAGCTGAAATGCTCGGGTATCACAGTCAGATAATTCTGTCCGGAAGACGTATCAATGATGATATGGGTAAATACTGCGCAGAAAACTGCGTGAAGAATCTGATCGCTGCCGACAAGGCTGTCAAGGATGCAAGAGTCGCGATACTTGGATTTACATTCAAAGAGAATTGCCCTGATACCAGAAATACGAAGATCATTGATATTGTAAACGAACTTAAGGAATATGGTATTTCTCCGGTGATAGCAGATTCTCAGGCGGATGCTGAGGAAGCAAGGCATCTCTATGGAGTGGAGTTTGTTGATGTGAATTCAATAAAGAATATGGATGCCGTAATACTGGCTGTTGCACATTCTGAATTCAGCAGTCTTACAATGGACCGGATCGACGGATTCTTCGGAGAAGGTAAAAAAGTACTTCTGGATCTGAAGGGACTTCTTAACAGAAAAGAATATGAATCTGCAGGATACAGATATTGGAGACTGTAGGTCAGGAGTTTAAAAGATGGGATATAGTAATTTGAAATTTCCGGAAAACAGTTTGTTCCTTGTAACAGGTGGTGCAGGATTCATCGGTTCTAATCTGTGCGAGGCCATACTTGACCTTGGATACAGAGTCAGATGCCTTGATGATCTGAGCACAGGCAAGCAGGAAAACGTAGATATGTTTTCGAACAGACCGGGTTATGAATTCATCAAGGGTGATATCAAGAATCTGGATGTCTGCATGAAAGCCTGCGAAGGTGTTGATTATGTTCTTAATCAGGCTGCGTGGGGATCTGTACCGAGAAGCATTGAAATGCCTCTTTTCTACTGTGCCAATAACATTATGGGAACACTGAACATGATGGAGGCAGCCAGACAGAATGGAGTGAAGAAATTTGTCTATGCCAGCTCCAGTTCTGTATATGGAGATGAACCTAACCTTCCGAAAACTGAGGGAAGAGAAGGTAATCTTCTTTCTCCGTATGCGGTAAGCAAGAGAGCGGATGAGGAATGGGCTAAGCAGTATACCAAACATTACGGTCTGGATACGTACGGATTAAGATATTTCAACGTATTCGGAAGACGTCAGGATCCCAATGGCGCATATGCTGCTGTCATCCCTAAATTTTTAAGACAGCTTCTTCACGGCGAGATTCCTACGATTAATGGTGACGGAAAGCAGAGCAGGGATTTTACATATATTGAGAATGTTATAGAGGCGAATCTCAAGGCCTGCCTTGCAGAATCCGAAGCAGCCGGACAGGCATTTAACATTGCGTACGGCGGACGGGAGTATCTGCTCGACATCTATTACGGACTGGTTGATGCTCTTGGGATAAAGGATGAAAACGGAAACCGGCTTGAACCGAACTTTGGCCCGGACAGACCCGGGGATATCAAGCATAGCAATGCGGATATAAGTAAGGCAAGAAAATTGCTTGGTTATGATCCTGACTGGGATTTTGAGCGAGGAATAAATGCGGCTATAGAGTGGTACAAAGCCAACCTGTAGCGGGCTTGAACAAGAAGGAGATCAGAGATATTGGAACACTTTTTGTCTATTTGTATTACTTCATATAATAGGGTTTTTGAGTTGGAGAGAACCTTAAGAAGTATAGATTATTTTGATGATGTTGAGATTGTTATTAGTGAAGACTGTTCTCCTCGAAGGATGGAAATCAAGGAAATGGTCGAAAGAGTTGGCGCGGAACTCAATCTTAATATCCTGTTGAATTTAAATGAAATCAATCTTGGTTATGATAATAATTTGGGGAAGCTAAAAGAGATAGCAGGTGGAAAGTATGTCTTGTACATGAGTGATGATGATGTGTTTGTTCCGGGAGCGTTGGAGGCTCTGTGCAAATACTTAAAATCCAGCGATATTGCATGTGGCTTTACGCCTTTTTTTGTAAAGGGAAGATTATACAGGAAATATAAAAAAGGTTTTTCTGTTTCATCCGGATTAGAAGGTAAAGAAAAAAATATTTATGATGCAATTTTATTTTCGGGATTGATATTCAGGAATGAATTGATCAAGTCAATCGATTCATCGCGATTCAGAAATTGTAATTATTTTCAGGTATATATGTTGCTTGTTGTACTTTCACAATATGGAGGAGAGTATATAGATATTCCTTTGGTTGATTGCATTAGCGATGGTGAAAATGCTTTTGGAAAAGTGACCTCATGTGATGGTGCTGATACTGAAATGAGCGATAGAAAATCTATTTTTGCTGCACTCGCATTGCAAAAGGGATTAATAAAAGTGATAAAGATGTTTGATGAAGATTATAATGCTGGTTTATTGGGGATTTATTCAAAGAATTATTCAAAAACAGCGTTTTCACATATGTGTATGGCTAAGAATGAAGGACGTTTGGATGAGTATTACGATAAGATGCATAAATTGGATATTAAACTGGGAGTTGAGCCCAAACTATACTATTTTATGCTCAAAATACTAGGTGTGAAAGTATCGACGATGATTATGAGCCTGCCAAGGAAACTCTATCGAAATAAAAGAATGAATGCGGTTTGACGTTTGTGGAATGGCTGAGAGCAGTTGTTTAAAATATTACTTAAAGATACTCATGTTATCTGCATAAATATAAACATTTACGTTAATTGAATTATTGAAGCGCATGAATGAATTAACTGCAAAACTTAAAAATGCATTAAGAAAATCTATGATTGCTGATTTGCGACGAAAAATTATTTTGAATCGGTTTTGCACACAGTTTAAGAAAAATAATCCAATGAGTTACGTTATGCCATTGAGATGCTTTCCGATTGATAATGTTAGTGTTGGGAAGTTTTCATATGGTGAATTGGATGTGTTGACTAATGAGGGCCAGAGAAAACTAAAAATCGGATCCTGTGTATCGATAGCAAAAGAAGTGACTTTTTTATTGGATGTGGATCATTTTGTCGATCGGATTTCTACATATCCTTTTGAAGCAAGACTATTTATAAAAGGAAAAGTTGAGGGGCTGTCAAAAGGGGATATTATTGTTGATGATGATGTGTGGATTGGGTACAGAGCCACAATATTATCCGGTGTACACATTGGCCGTGGTGCGGTAATTGCTGCCGGGGCAGTTGTGACAAAGGATGTTCCACCATATAGTATTGTTGGAGGAGTTCCTGCACGAATAATAAAATATCGGTTTTCTAAAGAAATTATTGAATATTTGATGACACTCGATTATTCATCGTTATCGAAAGAACTAATAAAAACTCATTTGATGGAATTGGATTTTCCGATTGCTGGATTGGGACTGGAGGAAATCAGAGAAAAATACCATTGGTTTCCTAAAAACGAGGAGCAAAAGAATGAACAATTCCATTCCTGATAAGGCAAAAAGTGAATTTGTCGAAAAAAAATATGATAAATGTAAAAAAATAATATTCAGATCCTTGAAAAAGCGTAAATATGATAAGGCATTGGCAGGAATCTCCATTGCATCTTCATTGCTATACTTGTGGAATCAAAGATATACGGATGAATTTTTAGAGAAGTCCATTGCTGAAGTTGCTGATTCCACTATGTTTGACAGTCTCCGCGAATTGGATTGTGATAATGATGCAATCCTTTTTTATGATTCCTTTGGACTTGATGTCAGAGGATTAGCTTTGATATATATTAAGGCTTTGGCAAGGATGAATAAAAAAGTGTTTTATGTTGTCCCAGCAAAGTCAGAAGGTAAACAACCTGAAATAGACAAAATAATAAATGGATCGAATATAAAAAAAATCTATTTTGAATCACACGACCACTATAAAAAACTCAGAGAATTGCAGGAAATCCTATGTCAGGTAAAACCATCAAAAGCATTTTTGTATACCGTGCCATTTGATTCTGCCGGAGTGGCTGCATTTATGCAGCTTAAGAGTGCTACCAGATATCTGATAAATCTAACAGACCATGCATTTTGGATAGGAATACATGCATTTGACTATCTGCTGGAATTTAGGAATTATGGTGCGTTTGTTTCGAATAATGAAAGAGGTGTCGAAAAAAGCAAGATATTGGAACTTCCTTTTTATCCGATAATTGATAAGGAAACTGAATTTCAAGGCTTTCCATTTGCGACAGAAGGAAAAAAGATATTATTTAGTGGAGGGGCTCTTTACAAGAGTATAGATAAGGATAAAACATATTATCTGATGGTTAGAAGGATTCTTGAGCAGAATGCTGATTGTCTGTTTGTATATGCGGGCTCGGGAGATGATACGTATCTTAAGGAACTGATGGATTTGTTTCCTGACAGAGTTTTTCATATTCATGAAAGAAAAGATCTGTATCAGGTGATGAAACATATTACGTTGTATCTGAATACATACCCGTTGGCCGGTGGACTTATGACTCAATATGCAGCGGCGGCAGGGAAGATTCCTGTTTTGTTATGGCGCGGTCCTGAACACAGTGGTATTCTTTTTGATCAGGAAAGCAGAAAGATTGAATACAAAAATGTTAATGAACTGGTTGATGATGTGAATAGATTATTGTCAGATTCCGAATTGCTTCATTCCAGAGAAGCTCTGTTGAAGGGAAGCGTAATAGAAGAAGAGGAATTTGGAAATGAATTAACAAATATAATTTATAATTCATCATCAAAATATAAAATTGATTATCATCCCGTGGATACTTTACTTATAAAAAAAGATTATGCTGATCGGTTCAAAAGGGAGGATTATTGGTCATATGTTGCACATATAGACAATATAAGCTGGCCCGGAGAATTGATTGATGCATATATAAATCGTGCTGTTATGAAAATGCGAAGATTGTTATTTAACAGGTGACCGGCATTAATAACATGATTTGTCAACAATTATCTATTCAGCGTATTGGATTTAATATCTGGAGTTGTGGATGATGTTAGATGATATTGATCTGGCGGGAGTCGCAGAGTGGGGAAATTCAAACTTTTTATAGAAAACTTTCTTGTTTATGGCTTGGGCAGTGTGATAAGCAGACTTGTTCCGCTTATCATGGTTCCTATAGTAACTTTTATCATGCCTAATACTGATTACTTTGGAATCAGTGATATGTCTAATACTGCGGTTCATTTTGGCAGTGCGATTGCTATTATGGGAATGTATGATGCAATGTACAGGATGTTTTTTGAAAACGAGGATGAAAACTATAAGAAATCAGTTTGCTCTACAGCATTATTGTTTACTGTTTTTACATCCCTGGTCGTATTCCTGTTGATGATTGTTTTCAAAGAATTTATAGCACAAGTTTTTTTTAAGGACAGGCAATACGCATATGTTGTCTATGTGTCAGCGATGGCTACATTGGTAGGCACTACAAATAGTATAATATCAGCCCCGACAAGAATGCAGAATAACAGAAAAGTTTTTCTAATAACTAATACTGTTAGTCCGTTAATTTCTTATCTGATATCAATTCCGCTGCTCATGACTGGGCATTACGTTATTGCACTACCGATTGCTGCTGTGATTTCGGGAGTGACCATGGAAACTGCATTTGGAATAATGAACAGGAAATGGTTTAACCCTAAACTGTATGATAAGAAGCTGTTAAAACAGCTTTTGATGATTGCTGTACCATTGCTTCCAAATTTCCTGATATATTGGGTATTCAACTCATGTGACAGAGTGATGATCACAAATATAATTGGGCTTGGAGCAGTAGGAGTGTATTCCGTTGGATCCAAATTTGGACATATGAGTCAATTGATTTATGCTGCATTTGCAGGAGGCTGGCAATATTATGCTTTTTACACAATGAAGGAGAATAATCAGGTGGAATCCAACTCAAAGATTTTTGAGTATCTGGGGGTTATTTCCTTTGCTGCAACAGGTTTTATATGTGCATGGAGTTTTGAACTCATAAAATTACTTTTTAAACCGGACTATCATAATGGGTTTATTGTTGCACCATATCTGTTTTTGGCCCCACTGCTTCAGATGCTGTTTCAGGTTGCAGCCAACCAATTTTTGATTGTTAAAAAAACGTGGCATAATATGTTCATTTTATCAACGGGAGCAGCTTTGAATGTTGCAATTAACTATATACTTATTCCTGTTCTGGGCATTGAAGGTGCTGCAATTGCCACCTTGGTTGGTTATGCTGTTTCTGATATTATTTGTGTTTTGGTTTTGTGCCGAATGAAACTAATGGTTGTTTCCAAGAGATTTTTGATTGCTTCCGTTAGCATGACATGTTTTATAGTAGCGTGGAGAGTGTTGTTTTGCGATAAGATAATTATCGGAACCATATATGCAATTGTTCTGACTCTGTTTTTGTCATTATTATACAAGGATGATATCCGGTTATTAATAAAGGGAATAATGAGAAAAAAACACAATAAGGTGTGATTAAACAGATAAAAAATGGGAGATTAAACATGCTTGTTACTAAATATGTTTTTCAGCCACATGGAGATTATCGCGGACAGCTGATTGCATTGGAGGAATTCAAGGATATTCCTTTTAGGATTAAGAGAGTTTATTACATGTATGACACGGCGGATGGATTTGTTCGCGGTAAGCATGCTCATAAAAATCTGGAGCAGATATTAGTATGTATCCATGGCAGTTGCAAGATAAAACTGGATAATGGGTATGAACAGAAGGTTGTTCCCCTGGAAAAACCTTATGAGGGATTGTATGTGCCTAATAATATGTGGCGCGAGATGTATGATTTTTCTGAAGGTGCTGTATTGCTTGTGTTTGCGTCGGAATTATACGACGCAAGCGATTATATCAGGGATTATGATGAATTCCTCGAATTCGTGAAGAATGATAAGAAAGAATAAGGAGCAATATTGCTAAAATGAATATTCCTTTTGTCTCTTTTAAGCCAATGGAAGAAGAGTTGAATGATGAACTGCGGGATGCTTTTGATCGAGTGTTGAACAGATCGTGGTACATCGGGGGTGTTGAAGACGAATCATTTGAAGCTTCTTTTGCGTCGTTCTGCGGAATGAATTACTGTGTTGGCACAGGGAATGGACTTGATGCTTTAATGCTGATCTTGAAGGCACTTAGTATTGGAGAGGGAGATGAGGTGATCGTCCCCTCCAATACATTTATAGCAACTGCTCTTGCTGTTTCCTATGTCGGTGCAAAACCGGTACTGTCAGAACCGGATATAAATACATTTAACATTGATCCTTCACGCGTCGAGGATAAGATTACTCCAAGAACCAAAGCAATCATGCCGGTTCATCTGTACGGTCAGCCGTGCGATATGGACCCGATCCTGGAGATAGCCTCAAAGCATGATCTTAAAATAATTGAGGATTGTGCTCAGGCACATGGTGCTACATATAAAGGCAGGAAAGCAGGAACTTTCGGAGTTGCTGCCGGATTCAGTTTTTATCCGGGGAAAAATCTCGGAGCACTCGGAGATGCAGGTGCTGTGGTTACCAATGATAAGTCTCTTGCGGATAGGGTGAGGGCTTTAGGGAATTATGGTTCTGATTATAAATATCATCACATTTATATGGGTAATAACAGCCGGCTAGATGAAATGCAGGCGGCATTTTTAGGCGTAAAGCTTCCTCATTTGGAAAGAATGAATGAGGAACGAAGAAAGATTGCAAAGATATATTCCGGTTCAATCAAAAATCCTAAAGTAAATATCCCTTATGTGATAGATGATTGTGTTCCGGTCTGGCATGTGTATGGATTGAGATGCAAAGAGCGGGATGCGTTGGAAAAACACTTAAATGATCATGGAATCAGTACTAATAAGCATTATCCGATTCCTATTCATATGCAGGAGTGCTATAAGGAGTTGGGCTATGCTGAAGGTGATTTCCCTATTGCTGAAGAAATCAGTAGAACGGAATTGAGCATACCCATGTATTATGGTATGTCGGATGATGAGATAAAATATGTAGTGGATTGTATAAATAGTTTTTGATTATACCGGAAAAAGATTATGGAGAAAACAAAGAAACTGATCATCGTCGGAGCAGGAGAATTTGGCGATATCGCATATGAATACTTCACAGATGATTCAGAGTATGAGGTGGCAGCCTTTGCCGTAGAGAAGCAATATTATAAGGAGACTGAACACTTTGGACTTCCTGTTGTTACTTTTGAATCTGTAGACGAGTTCTATTCTCCCAAAGAGTATGAGATATTTGTTGCTGTAACATATGTTAAGCTGAACAGAGCCAGAAGAAGGCTTTATGAGATCTGCAAAGAAAAAGGATACAGATGTGCGTCATATATCAGTTCCCATGCTTTTTTTTGGAAGAACGCAACAATAGGTGAGAACAGTTTTGTATTTGAAGATAATACTGTTCAATATCATGTATCCATAGGGAATAATGTTATTCTGTGGTCGGGAAATCATATTGGACACAGAACCGTGATAGAAGATGATGTATGGCTTACAAGTCATGTTGTTGTTTCCGGTTTTTGTAAGATTGGAAGAGGATGCTTTATTGGTGTTAATGCCTCTATCGGGGATAATGTAGCAATTGCTGATGATATTGTTTTAGGTGCAGGTGCTGTTACTGTTAAAAACCTGGAACAAAAAGGCGGAGTGTATATAGGAATGCCAGCAAAACTTATGGAGGGAAGAACCTCATATTCACAGTTTGGATTAAAGGAAGATGAAATATGATTATTGAAAAAAAAGGATTGATATATTGTCCTAAAGGTGAACTTGGATGGGATGCCGGTACATTTATGACTCCTCATGCAATACAGTTGGAAGAAGGTCGTATTAGGATCTATGGTGGAGTCAGGGATGATCTTGGCGTAAGCAGGATCAGATATATCGACGTTGAAGAAGGCAATCCCGGGAATGTTCTTGATGTGGGTTCAACGCCTTCTCTGGATATCGGAAATCCGGGGTGCTTTGATGATAACGGTGTTATTCTTGGTGACGTGATACCTGTAGAGGATAAGCTTTATATGTATTACGTTGGTTTCCAGCATGTTCAAAAGGTTAAGTTCCATGCCTTTTCGGGACTGGCAATCAGTTATGACTGGGGCAAATCTTTTTCCAGATATTCTGAGGTGCCCGTGCTGGACAGAACAACTACAGGAAGATATGGAAGATGCATACACACGGTGATTCATGAAAATGATGTGTTCAGATGCTGGTATGCAGTGATCAATGACTGGAAAGTAATAGGTGGAATTCCTTATCCTGTATATAATATCTGGTACACCGAATCCGTGGATGGCATACATTTTCCTCTGGAGGATGCTGTGTTATGTGTTGATGTTAATGGAACAGAGTATCGTATAGGAAGGCCTAAGGTATACAGAACACAGAATGGATATGAGATGTTTTATACCAGAGACCTGGTAACCAAAGAATATCTTGTCGGATATGCAGTCTCATCCGATGGAATTCATTGGGAGAGAAGGGATGATTTGTTTGAATTACCCAGGTCCGCAGATGGGTGGGATTCTGAAATGGCATGTTATCCTGTGGTGCTCAAAACAAAAACTAATGATTATATGTTTTATAATGGAAATGGCATGGGTAAAACCGGCGTTGGTTATGGTGTGCTGAAATAATTTGATTGTGGAGAAGTGAAATGATCAGTATCCGAAGGTATTGTGAACAGGATAAAGAAAAGTGGAATGCCTTCAACAGTAACAGCAAAAACTGTCTGTTTATGTTCGACCGTAATTATATGGATTATCACAGTGATCGTTTCGTGGATCATTCACTGATGTTTTTTGATGATGACGAGTTGATTGCAATACTCCCATTAAGTCAGAAAGAGGATCTGTTGATCTCACATGGCGGACTTACCTATGGTGGGTTTATTTCAGATAATAAGATGAAACAGCACACCATGAATGAGTGCTTTGACAAGCTTGTTGAATATTCCAAAGAAAATGAAATAAAGAAGGTCAGATATAAGGTTATTCCGTATATATATCATAAGCAACCGGCAGAAGAAGACCGTTATGCTTTATATGCTCACGGAGGCAGACTGATCACGGTTGATGCATCCACATATGTCAAACTTGCTGATCCCTGCAAAATGCCAAAGGGAAGAAAGGCACAGATTTCCAGGGCAAAACGCGAGAAGGTGGAGATTCGGATTTCCGATGATTTAGACTCTTATACGGATTTTATAACTCTGGAAAACAAAGTATTGGAAGAAAAGCATGATACGCATGCTGTTCATACAGCTGATGAGTTAAAAATGCTTCACGACAGATTCCCTGATAATATTCATCTTTATGCTGCATACAGGAATACATCATTGATCGCCGGTACCGTTGTTTTCGTATATGACGAGGTGGTCCATACTCAGTACATGGCTGCAAGCGACGAGGCTAGGCATATAGGTGCATTGGATCTTGCTGTAAATACTGTAATGGAGGAATATAAAGACAGCAGAAAATGGCTGGATTTTGGAATATCCACTGAACATGACAGAATCTATCTGAATGAGGGTTTGATTTCTCAAAAAGAAGGATTTGGCGGCAGAACCGGAGTCTATGAAATTTGGGAAATGGATATATGATTTGAAGGGTATACTAGGATGAAAACAGTTTATACATGTTTTAGTACCGATGTGATTCATGCCGGACATCTGAATATTATAAATGAAGCAAGGAAGTATGGGCGAGTTATAGTGGGCTGTCTTTCGGACAGGGCTTCGATCCGCTATAACAGATTCCCTACCATTTCCGAAAAAGACAGGATAGCGTTGTATGAATCCATAGAAGGTATAGATTCCGTTATCCTGCAGAATGACATGCTTTACGATGATGTTATTGAAATGCTGCATCCCGATTATGTTATTCATGGTGATAACTGGACAAGGGGTGTTGAGTCGGCAATCCGCAGCCACGTGCAGACACTGCTTTCATCATATGGCGGAGAGATAATCGATGTTCCTTATACGGTGGGTGATGATGTAAGAAGGATCGACCTTCAGATCAAGGAACGTCTTTCCATGCCTGAATACCGCAGAAAGAGACTTCGCCAGCTGATCGAGATGACACCTGTGGTGAAGGTGATGGAAGCCCATTCAGGTCTCACCGGACTCATAGTCGAGAAGACTGTTATTGAAGGTGACAACGGAAGGCTTGATCAGTTCGATGCCATGTGGATCTCCAGCCGTTGTGATTCTACAGCCAAGGGAAAGCCCGATATTGAACTTGTCGATATGACATCAAGATTTCGCACTATCGAGGATATAACCGAGGTCACTACCAAACCCATTA
Organism: uncultured Lachnospiraceae bacterium; assembly: GCA_902761225.1. GTDB lineage: Bacteria > Bacillota > Clostridia > Lachnospirales > Lachnospiraceae > AC2028. The sequence continues at coordinate 12,432 of CACWJQ010000002.1, forward strand.
TTTTCGACGGTGATACCGGCGGACTGACGGAGCATTTTGTATATACTGTTCGCAGCCTTGAAAGACTCGGCGTTTCCGCTGTGATAATCGAAGACAAAAAAGGCCTGAAGAAAAACAGTCTTTTTGGAACTGAGGTTGAACAGACACAGGCAACCATAGAGGAATTCAGCGAGAAAATTGCTGCCGGCAAAAAGGCACAGCTTACCGATGATTTCATGATCATAGCCAGGATAGAATCCCTCATTCTTGAAAAAGGGATGGAAGATGCGCTTGAGCGCGCAAGGGCATTTGTAAAGGCCGGAGCCGATGGAATAATGATCCACAGCAGGAAGAAGGATCCTGATGAGATCCTGGAATTCTGTGACAGATTCAGGGAAGAGGATAAGAATACTCCCATAGTTGTAGTTCCCAGCAGTTTTAATGTGATCACGGAAAATGAACTTGTAGAACACGGCGTTAATATCGTCATCTATGCAAATCAGCTTACTAGAGCTGCCTTCCCTGCGATGCAGCAGACTGCGGAGGATATTTTGAGATATCACCGTGCCAAGGAAGTTGATGACAGACTCATGCCGATCAAGCAGATAATAACCCTTATTGATGAGATATAAGAAATGGAACAGAATATGCAGATCAAGAGAAATGTTCTTCTGAATCCCGGCCCTTCCACAACAACCGATACAGTTAAGATGGCTCAGATAGTTCCTGATATCTGTCCGCGTGAAAAAGAATTCCAGTCCATCATGGCCCCGATGAGAAGGGATCTGGTGAAGATCGTTCATGGCGGAGATGATTATACATCGGTTCTTTTCTGTGGTTCCGGAACAATCTGTATCGATATAACACTGAACTCATTACTTGATGCCGGTAAGAAGGCACTTGTGATCAGCAATGGTTCATATTCACAGAGAGCCGTTGATGTCCTTGAATACTATGGAATGCCTTATATAGATCTGAAGCAGCCCATCTATACAACTCCGGATCTTGCGGTGATTGAGGAGACTCTAAAGTCAAATGATGATATCGGATATGTATATATGACTCATCATGAAACCGGAAGCGGTCTTCTTAATCCTATCCGTGAAGTCGGCTCACTGGCTCATAAATATGGAGCCTTCTTTATCACTGACACCACTTCATCGTATGCGATGATCCCGATAAATGTATATGAAGATAATGTCGATTTCTGTATGGCTTCCGCTCAGAAGGGAATCATGGGAATGACAGGCCTGTCATATGTCATCGGAAAAAAGAGCATCATTGAAGCGAGTAAGGATTTTCCCAGAAGGTCATATTACTGCAATCTGTACATGCAGTATGATTTCTTTGAGCGTACAGGTGAGATGCATTTCACACCTCCTGTTCAGACTATTTATGCTGCAAGACAGGCGCTCACCGAATACTGGAATGAAGGTGAGACAGCTAAATGGGCCAGACATCAGAGGGTGATGGCAGCGATTCATAATGGAGAAGAAAAGCTCGGACTGAAGGAGATATTATCAAGGGATGTACAGTCGGGACTTGTATCTGCTGTTAAATACCCGGACGATCCGAACTGGGATTTCGATAAAGTTCACGACTACTGCTATGAAAGAGGATTTACAATCTATCCCGGTAAAATAGAGAAACAGGGGACTTTCAGACTCTGTGCTCTGGGTGCGATAGATGCTCCGGATATTGAGGAATTCTGGGGAGTTTTTGAATCCGCTTTGAAAGAATTTAATGTTCAGATTCCAATCAGATATAACGAGGGATGACGTATGGGTGAAATGGCAATCCTGATGGCTGCCGGTCTCGGTACGAGGATGAGACCGCTTACCGACAAGACTCCAAAGCCTCTTGTTAAGGTACACGGTAAGCCGATGATAGAAACGGTCATGGATGGACTTGAGAGGCGCGGAGTGGACCGGTTCCTTGTGGTTACGGGATATCTTGGGGATCAGTTCGGATACCTTAAGGAAAAATACAGTAATGTCGAGATAATCCGCAATGCCGATTACCTGACTGTAAATAATATATCATCTATTCATGCGGTGAGCGATAAACTGATCAATTCCGATTCAGCATGCTTTATATGTGAGGCGGATCTGTATGTCAGTGATCATGCCCTGTTTGATGCCGAGCTGAGCCATTCATGTTATTTCGGGAAAATGGTAAAGGGTCATTCCGATGACTGGGTTTTCGATACCGATGAAGCAGGCAGGATAACAAGGGTCGGAAAGGTCGGAGACGATCGCTTCAATATGGTGGGCATATCGTGGTTTTGCAGGGAAGATGCGAGACTCCTCGGAGAAATGATAAATAATGCCTACGGACAGAATGGTTATGAAGAACTGTTCTGGGATGACGTTGTTAATGATAATCTCAGTAAGCTTGACCTGAACGTTCATGAGGTCATGGCAGATCAGATAGTGGAGATAGACACTGTCGAAGAGTTATGTGAAATAGACGATTCATACAGGGAGATGATTAGGTGAGAGTAGATAAGCTTGTACAGATAATAGGTGCCGATTTTTATACGGGAGTTCCCGACAGCCAGCTTAAGGCTCTTTGTAATTATCTGATGGACAGGCATGCCATAGATCCCGCACACCATGTTATAGCTGCTAATGAGGGAAACTGTACGGCGCTGGCAGCAGGATATCATCTTGCCACAGGTAAGGTTCCTGTTGTATATATGCAGAATTCCGGAGAGGGCAATATCATCAATCCAGTTGCATCATTGCTGAATGACAAGGTATATGCCATTCCGATGATCTTTATCATCGGATGGAGGGGAGAACCCGGGGTTCATGATGAACCTCAGCATATCTATCAGGGTGAAGTGACACTTAAGCTTCTGGAGGATATGGGTATTGAATCGTTCGTTATCGGAACCGATACAACGGACGATGAAGTCTGTGCAGCCATGGACAGTTTCAAAAACATCCTGGCATCAGGCAGAAATGTTGCTTTTGTCATAAGAAAGGGTGCCTTGACTGATGCACCAAAGGTTGAATATACGAATGCGAATCATATGACCCGCGAGGAGATCATAGAGCATATCGTGAAGGTATCAGGGGAAGATCCAATAGTATCCACTACCGGAAAGGCATCAAGGGAACTTTTTGAGATAAGAGAAAGGAACGGACAGTCACATAAATACGATTTTCTTACTGTGGGAAGCATGGGACATGCAAGTTCCATCGCACTCGGAATAGCAATCAATAAGCCCGGTTCCAGGATATGGTGTATAGATGGTGACGGTGCAGCACTGATGCATATGGGAGCGATGGCTGTTATCGGAAATAATAAACCCGGTAATCTGATCCATATAGTCATTAATAACGGAGCACATGAAACAGTCGGAGGCATGCCCACTGTGGCAGGGACCACCGATCTGAAGGAAATTGCTCTTTCATGCGGATATCCCGATGCAGTTTCTGTATCTGACCCGGATTCGCTGGACAAGGCACTTATAAATGCCAAAAGCAAAAAAGAGCTCTGCTTCATCGAGGTGAAATGTTCGATAGGAGCGAGAGATGATCTTGGCAGACCTACAACCACTGCATTGGAAAATAAACAGAACTTTATGGATTATCTGAACACTTTAGAGTGATGGAAGCATCGGATATAAAAGGGAGTATTATGTGCGAGAGTGAGGTATCAAACGAGGCGGTAGCATCAAATGAGGCGGTAATATCAAAGTATGAAAAAAGAGGATTTATCCTGCGTCTGATAATAGCGTTCTGTTCTGTCATGATATTTCTGACATTGTTTATTACCGTGCTTATCATAGTTCCCAAGGCTGTTAATCTTATGAATACCGCTCAGAGAACACTCGATAATATCGAGGATGTCTCAGAGAATCTGAAAGCACTTGAACTGGCGGAGACACTCAAAAGCATCGATGACAGTACGGCTCAGGCGATGAGTGATGTATCCGGGGCTATGGACATGATAAATGAACTGGACATAACATCACTCAATCAATCCATACAGGAATTGAAGGAAAGTACTGAAAGATTCAGTAATCTGCTTAACCCGTGATCTGAATTCCGGGTGATGGGAATACAAAGGCATATTTGGTATGAAAAGGGCGAAAAACGTGTTTTTTTGCCCTTTTTGTTGTAAAATAGAAGCAGTGTGGATTTTTGCAGGCGAAAGGCAGGATTATGAACAATTTCAGTAATAAGACTCTTTTGATAACAGGCGGTACAGGCTCTTTTGGAAATACTGTGCTGAAGCATTTTCTTCATACGGATATTGCGCAGATCCGTATTTTTTCACGCGATGAGAAGAAACAGGATGATATGCGACATGAACTTCAGTCAGCTCATCCCGAAGTCGCAGGAAAGGTTAAGTTCTACATAGGTGATGTGAGGAATGAGAGATCTGTCCGGGATGCCATGGACGGGGTTGATTACATATTCCATGCTGCAGCGCTTAAGCAGGTTCCGTCCTGTGAATTCTTCCCTATGGAGGCAGTATATACCAATATAGAAGGTACCAATAATGTCCTTCATGCTGCGATTGAAGCAAAGGTTAAGCGTGTTGTCTGTCTTTCAACTGATAAAGCTGCCTATCCCATCAATGCTATGGGTACATCCAAGGCTATGATGGAGCATGTGGTCAGGGCCAATGCAAGAGTTGCAGCAGAGCGCGGTGACACGGTTATCTGTTGCACCAGATATGGAAATGTCATGTGTTCAAGAGGATCGGTCATTCCTCTCTTCATAGATCAGATCAGGGCCGGTAAGCCTATTACCATAACAAACCCCGATATGACAAGATTTCTCATGAATCTTGATGAAGCGGTTGATCTTGTCAAATTTGCATTTGATAATGCTAACCCCGGAGATCTGTTCATTCAGAAGGCAGATGCTTCCACTATCGGAGTTCTTGCCTTGGCTGTGCAGAAACTATTCGGAGATACCGGAACACAGATCATCGGAACCAGACACGGAGAGAAGCTGTATGAGACTCTTATGACTAAGGAAGAGAGACTCAGATCCGAAGATATGGGTAACTATTTCAGAGTATCTGCTGATAACAGGGATCTTAATTACGATAACTATTTTGTGAAGGGACAAGTGGAGACACAGGCTGATGAAGCCTATACATCCCATAATACCAAGCTTCTCGATATAGACGGGACTGTAGCTAAGATCATGACTACTGATTATGTTAAGTATGCCCTTAAGGGTGAAACATATAATGGTTTTTGAGGCATAGAAGATGAGAATTCTTGTGACCGGAAGCAACGGATTTATAGGGCGCAATCTTGTATGGAATCTTCGTGAGATAAGGGATGGAAAAAATCAGACAAGACCATCTCTTAATATCACAGAGATAAACGGAGTGAGTTCTGAAACCCCGGTTGAAAAATGGGAAGAATATTGCAGTAACTGTGATTTTGTATTTCATCTTGCAGGTGTAAACAGACCAAAGAATACTTCTGATTTCATGAAGGTTAATTGCGGTGCCGCACAGTTTCTTATCGATACGCTTAAGAAGGTAGGCAATACCTGTCCTGTCATGTTTGCAAGTTCCACACAGGCCACTCTTGCCGGACGTTTTGCAGGTTCCGAGTATGGCAGGAGTAAACTGTCCGGAGAAGAGTTGTTCTTTAAATATGAAAGAGAGAGCGGATCAAAGGCATATGTTTACAGATTCCCGAATGTATTCGGAAAATGGTGTAAACCTAACTATAACTCTGCTGTTGCTACATTCTGCAATGCAGTTGCCAATGATCTTGAATATACGGTAAATGACAGGAATACGGAGCTTGAACTTCTCTATATAGACGATCTTATAGAGGAAATGTTCGATGCCCTTGAGGGCCATGAACACAGATGTGAATTCGACGGACTTAACGTCATTCCGGACGAAAACGGAAGATTCTGTTATGTGCCGACGACTCATAAAGCTTCACTGGGAGAGATAGTGGATCTCCTGAAAGGATTTAAGGCTATGCCTGAGACTCTGGTCATGCCGGATATTCCCAATTGCTCTTTTGCCAAGAAGTTATACAGTACTTATCTTACTTATCTTCCTGCTGATAAAATGTCATATCCCTTCAGATCTAATGTTGATAACAGGGGTTCATTTACCGAACTAATAAGAACTCATTCCGGTGGGCAGATAAGCATCAATGTTGCAAAGCCCGGTATCGTGCGCGGTGAGCATTGGCATAATTCAAAGTGGGAGATCTTTATAGTTGTATCAGGTCACGGACTGATCAGACAGAGAAGGATCGGGATAGATCCTGAGACGAATGAAGGATATCCTGTAACCGAATTTGAGGTAACGGGTGAACAGCCGCGCGCAGTACAGATGCTACCCGGCTTCACACACAGCATCCTTAATCTGTCTAAGACAGAGGATCTTGTAACGGTAATGTGGGCCAATGAGCCTTTTGATCCAAACCATCCCGATACCTATTATGAACCGGTGTCTCCGGAACTGAAGAAACCGCAGAACCCTGAGAAGGGAAATATTTAAGGAGTGACCTTGCGATGAGTGAATTGACGGCAGAGTGGAAGAATAACGGTAAGATCAAGCTTCTTATCATTGTGGGAACGAGACCTGAGATCATCAGGCTTTCGGCTGTGATAAATAAATGCAGACAGTATTTTGATTGTCTTCTGGCGCATACCGGACAGAATTACGACTATAACCTAAATGGGATATTCTTCAGGGATCTGGGACTTGACGATCCTGAAGTATATCTTGATGCAGTGGGTGATGACCTTGGTGCCACTATGGGTAATATCATCGATAAATCCTATAAGCTCATGGCATCCATAAGACCCGACGCTGTTCTTGTTCTGGGTGATACCAATTCATGTCTCTCAGTGATCGGAGCCAAGAGACTGCATATACCGATATTCCATATGGAAGCCGGGAACCGTTGTAAGGATGAGTGTCTTCCTGAGGAGACAAACCGCCGCATTGTAGATATTATCTCTGATGTTAACATGGCTTATTCCGAGCATGCCCGCAGGTATCTTGCGGATTGCGGTCTTCCCAGGGAGAGAACTTATGTTACAGGATCGCCCATGGCTGAGGTTCTAAGCAACAATCTTACTAAGATCGAAGGATCTGATATCCACTCACGGGTATCTGATGAAACAGGTGTTAAGATAGAGAAGGGTAAGTATATCCTTCTATCCGCACATCGTGAAGAGAATATAGATACGGAAGATAATTTCCTCTCTCTCTTCAATGCAGTAAATGCCATGGCTGAAAAGTATGATATGCCAATCCTGTATTCCTGCCATCCAAGGAGCAGAAAGCGTCTGGAGCAGATGACATCTGCCGGGAAGTTTGCACTCGATAAGAGAGTCATTGCCCATGAGCCCATGGGCTTCCACGATTATAACTGTCTGCAGATGAATGCATTTTGTGTGGTATCGGATTCCGGAACACTGCCTGAGGAATCTTCATTCTATACATCGATCGGAAAACCATTCCCCGCTGTATGCATAAGAACTTCTACAGAACGTCCCGAGGCGCTTGATAAGGCTTGTTTTATACTGTCGGGAATAAGCACAGGGGGACTTCTTCAGTCTGTCGAACTTGCGGTGTCAATGAATGAAAAGGGGGATATCGGTCAGCCGGTTCCCGATTATACTGACACAAATGTCAGTACCAAGGTGGTTAAGATCATTCAGAGTTATACAGGTGTAGTGGATAAATTTGTCTGGAGAAAGAATTGAAGCTTCTTGCCGGGAACTAACTTACTTTAATGGGTAATGAAAAAATTCATTGAATATCTAAAGAATAATAAGATCAGATCCTGCACAGCACTGTGCTTTGTTTTTCTTATGTTGATAAACAGGGTTGTTGCAAATGAAAGCCAGTACATTTGGCTGATAACCAACAATTTTGTGGGACCTGCACTTGTTCTTGTTGTGTTGTCAAAATATTCTTACAGGGATTTTTTGAAGTCATTTTATATAATATGGACTGTTTTGGGAGTGCTGGGGACAATAGGCGGATATGTATTTTGGTATACTCATCAGGTGGGGTACTATCTGTTTGCTTGTGTTACGGTTCCGCTTAATATCTGGATCGTTGGCGGAGCAGTTATTAAGTTTTTTGAAGAGGCAGTCATCAGAAAGACTTTTAAGATTCATGTTTCAAAATGGGAAATTCCGTTTGCAGCATGCATGATATTGATGCTTCTTTCAGCCAGTGGAACTATATGGCCGGTTTATTATCTTATTATATTTCTGCTTCTGTGGCATTCACCTTTTACGCGTGAAGACAAAAAGTATGTTTTTATGGGCATGATGGATGGACTCATCGCCGGTTTTGTGTTATTGCAGGGTATAGCTTTTATAAATACCGCATATCTGAGACCAAGATACAGAGGCGCATTTTGGAATTGTAACCGTAATGCCTGTCTGTATCTGCTTGCTCTTGCATCGGTTTATGGAAAGGCTCATCTTTATAAATTGACCAAAGCTGCGGATTCGGATAAAAAAGACAGGAATAAACTAGTATTGTACGGATGTATGGTTTCTATATTGGCTGCGTTTATCATATATTCGGGAAGCAGGACCGGTTTGATCGGAGCTGTGTTGATCACATTTCTGTATTTTATCTGCGAAAGGATCTGCTTTAAAGAACGCATAAGAACTTTTGTAAAAAAGGGAATTCTTTATTCAGCATTATCAATTGTATTTGTTCCTTTACTGTATTTTCCGATACGGTATTTACCTGAGGTGAAGCCCTATCTGCGAATGATTGCCAAGAACATTATAAAAGGAACGAATGATGATTTTGTCCCCGTTTCGGGTTTGGATTTTGATTATGCTATAAAGTACAATTTGTTGAGGTATTTTGAAAAAGAGTTGCCGGTATCTGAAAGTGAAGCTGTTGTTGACAATGCAGAACCTGAAGAAGCGATATGTGTGATCGGAGCAGATCCGACGGGCGAATACTACACATTGAATTACACATTTCTTTACTATCCTGAACGGGGAATGTATATAAAAAGGGTCCCTGCATACCTTTATTCCGGGCTTAATACGATTGACAGTCGTATTAATATCTCTACGGTATTGATCGATCAGATGAATCTTTGGGGGCATCTTGATAACGAAGTCATGATGGATATCATATCCGATGTTCCCGGAACGGAAGAAACCTTCTCCCACAATGAGCAGAATATCGTGATTCACTATCTGTATATTTACGGTATACCTGTAGGGATTTTTGTCTGTGTTTTGATGTTTGTTGAATTAGGTTATCTTATACGAAAAAGTATTTCCGGAAAAGCAGATGCAACGGTGCTGCTTATGCTCGTTTCGGTATATTTTATATATGGAATAATGGAGATAGTATGGGTTCCGGGACAGATTGAACAGTTGCTGCTATTCTTTGCTCCATTGTTTTTTACTCCATATGATAATTGCGTTCTGGACGATCATAAATCTTAATGATCCCGATGACTGTTATCAGAGATGAGATTGTCAGTATTGGTATCAGTATATAGTATTTTTCTCTTATTGCTCCTATAAATCGTCCAAAATCAAGAATGCTTCCGAATTCAAAAAGGAAAAGAGAAATAATGTAACGAATGTTTCGTCTGCAAAGGACCAGCAGCAGGATCGATAATGGAAAAACAACGGCTCCCTGTAACATATAATTGCGTAATAAACATGTTAATAATTCCATAGGTGTGCTTCCCGTAAATATCTCCGGTAATTCTGTCAATACCGTAATGATCATGGAAGCTGCTGCCACCTGAAGTGCATTTTTAATCGGTACGTTGAATATCACAAGGATGAAAGCATTAAACAAAAGGTATGCCGGTGATATGGCGGCTGATACTCCAAATAAAACGACTGCTGAGATAGTGTAGTATTTTGAGCGGCTGCCTTGACGGGCGGCCGATATTTTTTTGGCCTTCATGAACAGAAACGTTCCGATCCCTGAAAGAATAAGGCATAATCCGTCCAAAGAACATTCCATAATGGGATAAAAGATTGTTGCAGGTAACATCAGAAAACCTATGAGAAATAAGGATGATCTGATAATATCCTTTCCGTTTTTTTCTGTATGTGACTTCGTTTTAAAGTGAACAGAACCGGTTAAGGCCATCCAAAGAAAGGCTGCAGGGAACATAAACAAAATGCAGATCACCTTATGGGCCTGCAGAGGCTCTAACCCAAGGCCTGTGAAGGACTCCGATGCAGAAATTATAAGTCTATAGAGCGGAGTTCTGAGGATGCTGTCATTATCCCATACAGTTTGCAGATAATCTGGATTGACAAAGGGGAGGGTTTTTATGCAGGACCAGACTGAAATCATAAATACGAATGCTACAGCAGGATATATCCCATATTTATCGAATATTTCAAGGAATTTTGATTCCGGAGACGTGATCTTATGAGCAACCTGTACTCCGGTGTTATTCTTATCCTTCAGCACATCGTACACAGTAAGTGAAGTTAATGCGATCAGAATTAACATCATACCAAGGGCTGTTTTTTCCTGCTCAGGTAATCTGTCAAGTATCATTGGTTGATACACGGCCCAACTGATGGTAAGCCATAAAAATGAACTGATCCACCATCTTCTTGGTCTGATCATCAAATATACCACAGCTATTATTTCTGCTATTATACTGTATCTTTCATGCATTGCCGGCAGGAAGTATACAGGGAAGAGTGATGACCAGAAAGCAATTGAGATCCATGTTTCATCACTCAGATCGGTTCCTTTGAGTAGCAGTAGGCAAAAGAATGCAATAAATCCCGAAGCAACCCATCCGATCACAGGGAGGTGGAACATTTCGTAATCTGCAAGCTGCCAGAAATAACACCATATACCAGGATAATGCATATACATCTGGGGATATTCTGCGGTCTGTTCCAAATACATGGTTATGGGGGTTGACGGACTGTATCCCGCGATCATTGCGGGGATATATAGGATCTCCACTGTGATGGGAATGATCAGGATCTCCAGCAGTGAGAAGATTCTCCGACGGTAGTAGAACATGATCAAAAAAGGCACTATGAATATAGTCTGAAGCTTCGCAACTGTTGCCAGTCCGAGGAATATAAATGATGGGATTGTTTTTTCTTTGAAGAGACAATAAACAGATAGTATCACGAATGCGGCATATGCGCTGTCAATCTGTCCCCACCATGCTCCGTTCAGAATGAGTGCCGGATAAAACAGTGTGATGCCGTAGGAAACGGCAGCAGCTAATCTTTTTTTATTATCATGGTAGAAATGTGATGACAGGAGTGCCGTGGATGCTGCCAACAGGTATTCAAATGAAACGGACACAAGTTTGATCTTTGTGACCGGGCTTCCGGGAAGGTAATGGAGCAACCAGAGAACAGTGGCGTATGGAAGACCATAATCGCCGGTATAGTTTTTGAGAACGCCTATTCCCTGATGGGCAGGAAGTGATTCGTACCATGGCAGGTAACAATCGATCATATCTCCGCTTAAATGTCCAAGCCCGGGAATCCTGACGAGTATTCCTGTGACGCTAAGAACAAGTATGGTGAGAATGAAGTAAATATCCTGTTTTGGTATGCGCTTGCCCATTTCTGACTCTCTGTTTACAATGGTATTTCCCGATGCCGGTCTGTACGCATGGGACTTACAAGATTATATCATAAGAATATGGCAAAATGTTTGGAACGGCCACGTAAGTTGCAAGTAAAATAAGGTATTTGATATAATACGCAGGATGTGGTCAGTATACTGTTATAATTATGCTGATCATTGTTTATTATTTCAGATTATGCAGAGCCGGACTATGTGGAGAGGGATCTGTTTGCTGCCGTTTTCATATATTCAAAAAGTAGAGGAGATCCTTGATGTCAACTTCTTATTGGTTGTTCTGATCTTTGCCGGGGGCTTCCTGGTTGCAGCAATATGCTGTATTCTTGTTTTTAGGAATAGAAATACCACCAAGATGATCGGTGAGTATAAGTTTTCCCGTTTTGCAGGCACTTTTTTGTGGGCACTTTTGGCCGTTATTCTGATAGTACATAGGATAACCGGTATAGCAGGTGATTTTATTTTTTATGTCGTGGTTTCTGCAGGAAGGAAATTCTCTCACAGTAAAAAGGCATAATAAGATATATGGATGGTTCTGTGACTGACAATAAAAAACAGATAAAATGGCTGGATGCTCTTAAAGGCATTGCCTGCTGGATGGTTTTCCTTGGGCATTTTGAAGAGGATTATCCATATGTTCCGGGACTGCAGAAATTGTACGAGGCTGTTCCGGTCATAAAATTTATCTCTGAGAAAACTACGGCCCTGAATATTTTCTATATAGTCAGTGCATTTCTGGTTGCAAACCGGTTCTTGAACAGTCCGGACAACAATGCTTCCAAGGCAGGGAGAAGCGTACTTAAGAGATATCTGAGATTGTCGATTCCTGTTTTTGTGACGAATCTGCTGATCATTCTGATCCAGAGAATGGGATACGGTTTCGGCAACAGATACGGAATGTTCGCAAGCAGATATACTTTTGGAGAAGCTGTATGGAATGCATTTGTTGATGGGATGTTTTTCGGAAGCACATATTTTAATTCCAATATGTGGATGCTTAATGAATTATTCCTGGGTTATCTTTTTACGGTGGTTGTCTGTCTGGTCCTCAATGAGATGAAGCCTGAGGCAGGTAACATAATGCTCATTATCATGACCGCAGTACTGTGGATTTCGGGCTGTTATCTGGCTGTATTTTTCTTTGGCATCATCCTGTACAGGATCGTTAACGGTGGAATCTATGAAAAACCTGTTTTGTCCTCTGTACTGGGGACGGGCCTTTTGATACTTGGGTGCATCGTGTCTTCATATAACAGGATCATTGTGCTGAAGATTCCTTTATCGGTTCCGGAACTTCCACTTAGAACCTGGTGGTCATATTGCTGGATCGCGGCAATGCTCATGGTGGCGGGCATCGCTTTGAGCCCGTATATGATACGGATACTTGAGTGGGGACCGCTCTATAAGCTGGGAAGGATATGCTTTCCTGTGTTCCTGTTTCACAGGATCTATCTTGCATCATTTGCTGCACTTGCATATTCCTATGGATTTGCCAGAAACAGCGATAAAGGAGAAGGCAGTCTGGCAGCCTTTGCAGTGAGTTTTTCTCTGACACTGATATCCTCACTTATCTATGCAATCCTCCTGGAGCCTCAGATCAATAAACTGACAGAGAAGATATTGAGCCGGGTTTTTATCAAAAAAAAGGCAGTTTGATCAAAGCATATGTCTCTTAATTCCTTCGGATACATTATCCTGTTCATGATCATATTGGTTATCTATTACCTGATCCCGGTAAGGCTCAGGATTTATTTGCTTGCCGTTTCAAGTATCGGATTTTATATACTGTGGGGAATCCCGGCACTCTGCGGGCTCTTCGCGGTCACGGCAATAACTTTTATTTCAGCAGTCATCATTTCTGCATCACAGGATAAGCAGCTATGTCGTAAGGCAGTTTTATGCGTAACATCACTGGTCATTGTCTTCATTCTTTCCGCAATCAGGCTGCTCCCACAGGGGAGCATCATAGTACCTGTCGGTATATCCTTTTTCTCTCTCCAGGCCATCGGGTATGTCATCGATGTATATAAAAGGAAGGCGAAAGCAGAAAAGAACTTTATAAGATATCTGCTTTATATATCATTTTTTCCGACCGTGACATCGGGCCCTATTCAGAGATCTGATACACTTCTTGCTGGGATAAATGAAGATAAGGAATTCAGCTATGACAGGGTAAGGACCGGCCTGCTTATGATGGCATATGGTCTTTTTGCCAAGAATTTTGTGGCAGACAGGCTGGGCCTCCTTGTAGAGAAGGCATACAGCGGATATGAGACCCAGACCGGTTTTGTACTTATGCTTGGCGTGATCATATATGCTTTTCAGCTGTACTGTGATTTCATGGGATATTCCTACATCGCACTTGGATCTGCCAAGGCACTTGGCTATGAACTTCCGGATAATTTCAGGCAGCCGTATCTTTCATCATCTGTTAAGGAATTCTGGGGCAGGTGGCACGTCTCGCTTTCTGTCTGGCTCAGGGATTATATCTATTTTCCTCTCGGGGGAAGCAGAAGAGGCAGGATCAGAACTATTATCAACATAGCCATTGTATTTCTTGTCAGCGGTATATGGCACGGGAGAGGACTGACTTTTCTGGTATGGGGACTGCTCCACGGAGTATTCAGGATCTTCGATGAACTGACTCTTAAAAAGAGAGAAGAAATGATCTCCGGATCAAAGAACGCCGTTGTAAAAACACTTCTCAAGGGGCTGTTCGTAATACTGACCTTTGCGGCTGTGGACTTTGCTTGGCTCTTCTTCAGGGCTGAGACGCTGCAGACAGCTTTGGTGATTGTCAGAAGGATATTCACGGAAAACGCTGCGCTTTACTCATTGCGGAACGGACTGTACGCATTCGGCCTTTCGAAAAAAGAACTGGCTGTATGGTTTGCAGGCCTTTTGATCGTATTTATTGTGGACTTTCTTCATGAAAAAGGAGTCTGCATAGTTGACCGTATAGGCAGGTGTAACATCATATTGCGATGGATTTTTTATATTGCATTTGTGTTATTCATACTGGCTTCCGGTATCTACTATTACGGATATTCCGCGCAGACATTTATTTACTCCGGGTTTTAATAGCGGTGCCTTATGACTTCTGAATGATCAGTATGCTTTATCCGCTAATTTGAAATATGCTATACCGTGTTTTGATCGGGTTTGTTTAGTTGAGTTTGTTTCTGTATGAAAAAACTGATAATAAAAATCTCAATACTTTGTCTGGCCGTCCTCGGATTTCTGATCATCATTGAGGCACTTTCCTGCAATGATGATACGAAGGAAGCCATGGCCCGTCTTACCAACAGTGAGGATTATCTGGAACAGGGAAGCGGTGCAGCTTCCATCCTGCCCATCATAGGCTCGGCAGGCATGGAAGATGGCAAGAGAGTCCTTGTTCTTGGGGATTCTATAGCCGGGCAGATGTTCTCGGGCCTTGCCGAAGATTATCCGGACATAAGGATTGCCTGCGCCAATGCTGCGATCAATATTTCGGGACAGTACATGCTCGCATCCGTCTTTCTTGATTCTCATCCCGAAGCTACCGACATCTGGTTATATGCCCATCCCCTTACCCTCACAAGAGGATATGATCTTGAACTTGGCTATGGATACGCTGTAATGCCCTTTGCTATAGACGGAAGTCTCGGTTACCTGGATGACAGGACACTTGACGAAATGAGATCCGTATACGGGCGCCTGGCCATGAATCCTGATGTCGCATCCTTCATAGATGCATCACCGCTGAACAGAAAATTATTCTTAAGTTACATACGCATGCATAACGAACCCTATGTTCAGGAAAATGATTACGAGATAGCATCCAGATGTATCATACGTCTTAAGGAATTGTGCGAATCAAGGGGTGTGACATTTCATTTTTACTCCAGTCCCTCAACCGAGTATTACAGGGACAAGATAGAAGAGACTCGTTCTGATTATGAACTGAGTGATATGTATGCCCTCTATCCCGATTATCTGGACAGCATATATTATTTCCCGAATGAATGGTCGGGGGATATGACACATTTCAGTACGGAGTATGCAAACCGCGAAGTGTATGACAGGGTGATGGATGAAGCCTATGATGAAATCTTTGTCTCATCCGGAATTCGAAAATGATACGGTCTGAATGTAAGGACAGAAGCAGAGATGCCCATAGCTCTGTCGGGGTGGTGATATGCCCGGATGATGGTATATAGCGGCCCGTGAGAAAACGGCTTTGACAGATTTCCTTAGCAAGTGTGCACAAAAGAGCTATAATGTAAATGCTTGCGGAATAACACAGATATCTGCATAGGACAATGAACCTGTGTCTGACTTTCAGCATTGGAAGGATATGGAGAATACCCTATGTTCCACTTATTTGAAAAAGTAAATAACGGTGAGGTGTACGTTATCGCGGAGATGAGCGCCAATCACGGCGGGAGCCTTGATAATGCTCTGGAGATCGTCCGTCAGTCTGCAAAGGCGGGAGCTGACTGTCTCAAGATACAGACCTATACGGCAGACTCCATCACAATGGACTGCGATAATGACTATTTCAGGATAAAAGGCGGTCTCTGGGACGGATACAGACTGTATGACCTGTACAGCGAAGCCGGAACTCCCTATGAATGGCATGCTGCGATAAAGGAAGAATGTGAGAAATGCGGAATGGATTTTCTTTCGACTCCTTTTGATAAGACGGCCGTGGATTTCCTTGGATCCTTAGGGACTGAAGCATACAAGATCGCCAGCTTTGAACTCGTTGACATTCCGCTGATCGAGTATGCCGCATCAAAAGGAAAGCCCATGATCATGTCCTGCGGTATGGCAAGCGTAAGCGAGATACAGGATGCGGTTGATGCCTGCAGGAGAATGGGCAACGATCAGATCGTACTCTTAAAGTGCTGCAGCGAATATCCTGCCAACTGGGAGGATATGCATCTCGGGAATATACCCGATATGAAGAAGAGATTCGGCACCCTCGTGGGCCTTTCGGATCACAGCTTCGGAAGCATAGGTGCAGTGGTTGGGGTTTCACTCGGTGCATGTGTTGTGGAAAAGCATATCAAGCTGGACGGAGTTAAGAGTGCGGACAGCGAGTTCAGCATGTCCGTACAGGATTTTGCCTCCATGGTTTCTGATGTAAGGAATGCGTCCAGGATAGCACAGGGCCCGATCTATGAGCCTTCGGCAAAAGAAAAAGCATCCATGGTGTTCAGAAGGAGCATTTTTGCATCGGAGGATATTAAGGCAGGAGAGGATTTTTCTGAAAAAAATGTCCGTGTGGTAAGACCGGGTAACGGTCTTTCGCCCAAATACTACAATGAACTGATCGGAACGGTCTGTGCTAAGGATATAAAGCGCGGTGAGCCCATCTGTCTTGATTACATTGATCCGGATTCGCCGGTATACGGGAAGATTGGGCGGGATATTACCCGGAAAGCCTCGGATGTCTGCAGTGCAAACGGAACTTGTGATGATTTATATGATGCCGGAAGGACTGATACTGTAACGGAAAATGCTGCAGGTCCGGTGCTGAGAAAAGCCGTTCCTGAGGACGTGGACCTTCTCTTTAAATGGGCCAATGACCCCGAGGTGCGGAGAAACTCCTTTAATTCTGAGCCGATTCCCTATGAAGATCATTGTAAATGGTTCAATAAGCTGATGAACGATCCTTCGCAGGTGCAGTATATCCTTATGTCTGAAGATAAGCCGGTCGGACAGATCCGATTTACCCTGAAGGGTGATGAAGCCCTTATCGGTTACAGCGTTGCCCCCGGAATGCGCGGTCTTGGTTATGGATCGGCCATGCTTGATCTTGCTGAGATGAAGATCCGTGAGGACTGTCCGGAGGTCAGAAAGCTCATAGGACGGGTAAAGCCGGAAAACACAGGGTCCGGAAAATGCTTTGAAAAAAACGGATATGAGGAAGAATACAGGGAATTTGTACGGAAAATAGACTGAAAAACACCTTTGAACCCACTATCTAGTGGGTTCAAATTTTTTTATGCCCATATATTGATACATAATCCTGTTTTTTGATATAATTTTCGCGGAAATTTTTGTCGTGGCGTCTGTCATTTGGACAGCCTCGTAAATGATACCCACTGATCACGGCGGATATCTGCGGCAGGCTTAAAATATGAGATTGTCTATTTTACCGTGGACGGATCCGCAGAAAGAGAGAATTTTATGCGAGTAGTCATTCAGGAGAATTACGACAAGATGTGCAAATGGGCAGCTGATTACATTGCTGCTAAGATCAGGGCGCACAAAGAGGACAGACCCTTTGTGCTGGGACTCCCCACCGGTTCTTCTCCCATCGGAGTATACAAAGAACTTGCAAGACAGAATCAGGCGGGAGAATTATCCTTTGCAAATGTTGTGACCTTTAATATGGACGAATACCTCGGTCTTCCCCATGACCATGACCAGAGCTACTGGTACTTCATGCATGATAATTTCTTTGATCATCTTGTTGATATGAAGCCTGAGAATATCAATATCCTCAACGGCATGACGGACGATCCCGTAAAAGAGTGTGCTGATTATGAAGCAAAGATCGCATCCTATGGAGGCATCGACCTTTTTATGGGAGGCATCGGAGTTGACGGGCATATCGCATTCAATGAACCCTTCACAAGTCTTGCATCACGCACGGGTGTGAGAGATCTTACTACCGACACCCGCATAGTAAACAGCAGATTTTTCGAAAATGACCCTGAGAAGGTCCCCGCACAGGCTCTTTCGGTAGGTGTCGGAACAGTTACAGATTCGAAGGAGGTTCTTATTCTTATCAACGGACATAACAAGGCCAGAGCTCTTGCTGCAACCGTTGAGGGCGGAGTGAGCCAGAAGTGGACCTGCTCTGCACTTCAGATGCATAATGGTGCGATCATTGCATGTGATGAAGCTGCATGCGGTGAACTGACTGTTGATACATATAAATATTTCCTGGATATTGAGAGAGGAGAAAGACTGTAATGTACACAATAAAGGATCTCTATGATCTTGACCACACGCTTGCGAAGGATTATCTGTCACAGTTTACATACCCCTGGGAGGCACTTAAGGGGATCAAGGATTTCATCCTTCAGCTTGGCCCGACCCTTGGTGACGAGTATGAGGAAAGGTCAGAGAACGTATGGGTTCACAAGACAGCAACTGTTTTTCCTTCCGCATATCTCGGTGCTCCCTGCATCATCGGACCAAACACCGAAGTGCGTCACGGTGCGTTCATCCGCGGTTCGGCTCTGGTTGGAGCAGACTGTGTGGTGGGAAACAGCGTTGAACTCAAGAATGTGATCCTTTTCGATCATGTTCAGACTCCTCATTACAACTATGTGGGAGACAGCATCCTCGGATACTTCAGCCATATGGGTGCAGGCTCCATCACAAGTAATGTCAAGAGTGACAAAAAGCTTGTCGTTGTTCATAACGGTACCGAGAGCATTGAGACCGGTATCAAGAAGTTCGGCGCAATGCTGGGTGACCATGTTGAGGTAGGCTGTAATGCGGTATGTAATCCCGGCACAGTGATCGGCAGAAATTCAAACGTCTATCCCACCTCCTGCGTAAGGGGCGTTGTTCCCGAAAACAGCATCTACAAGAACAGCGGTGAGATCATACACAAAGAAGAGAGGTAATTTAAGATGGGCAAGTATTTCGGAACAGACGGATTTCGCGGCGAGGCTAACAAGGATCTGAATTTTGAGCATGCTGTAAAGATCGGACGTTTCCTCGGATGGTATTACGGAGCAAACCAGGGCAAGAAGGCCAAGATCGTGATCGGTAAGGACACAAGACGCAGCAGCTATATGTTCGAGTATGCTCTCTGCACAGGCCTTATGGCATCGGGAGCAGATGCATATATCATGCACGTAACCACCACTCCCTCCGTAGCTTATATCACAAGGGTTGATGATTTTGACTGCGGCATCATGATCTCCGCATCCCACAATCCTTATTATGATAACGGCATCAAGCTTTTCAACGGAAACGGCGAGAAGATGGATGAGGAGACCATTCTCAAGGTTGAGGATTACATCGACGGAAAGCTTGAGATTCCCGTAGCCGAAAGAGACAGTATCGGACGCACCGTGGATTATGTTGCGGGACGTAACCGTTATATCGGATATCTTATCTCTCATTCCAAGTACGGATTCAAGGATGTCAAGGTCGGTCTCGATGTTGCAAACGGTGCGGCATGGCAGATCGCAAAGGGAGTTTTTGATGCTCTCGGAGCCAAGACCTATGTCATGAACGATGAACCCGACGGATTCAATATCAATACCGATTGCGGAAGCACACATATAGAGCATCTCCAGAAGTTCGTTGTCGAAAAGGGCCTTGATGTGGGTTTTGCATACGACGGAGATGCAGACAGATGCCTTGCAGTTGACGAGAAGGGCAATGTCATCACCGGCGACCATACCCTTTACATCTATGGTCTGTATATGAAGGAGCGCGGAAAGCTCCTTAACAACAAGGTCGTTACCACCGTTATGAGCAATTTCGGACTTTACAAGGCTCTCGACAAGGTCGGCATCGAGTATGAGAAGACCAAGGTCGGTGACAAGTACGTATATGAGAACATGGTGCAGAACGGCCACCGTATCGGAGGAGAGCAGTCCGGACATACTATTTTCACCAAGTATGCCACAACCGGTGACGGTATCCTTACCAGCCTTAAGCTGATGGAGGTTATGCTGGCAAAGGGCAAGCCCATGAGCGAACTTGCGGCACCTGTTGTATTCTATCCCCAGGTCCTCAAGAATGTCCGCGTTAAGAGTAAGCCCGATGCGCAGAACGATCCCGATGTTCAGGCAGCTGTTAAGAAGGTTTCCGATGAACTCGGAGATACCGGACGTATCCTTGTCCGCGAATCCGGAACGGAGCCCGTTATCAGAGTCATGGTAGAAGCTGAGTCCGATGAGCTGTGTGAAAAGTATGTGGACAGCGTCATAGATGTTATCAGGGCAAAGGGACATATTGCTGAGTAAGATCTGTTCCATCCGGGTAAAAGAAGATATTGCCCGCAAGCCGGAATATGGCCCGAATTTATGAATAATTCATATTCAGCGTGTATTGCGCAATATTGGTGCAATACACGCTGAATTTTGCTATAATAAGCAAGTACGCTGAATACAGATATTTCACTGTAAGTGTAGCGTCAGATGCAGACATAAACAGGAGATGATCTGTGTTCTTATGTCCGTGGACGTGTTCTCAACATTTAAATAATCAGATTATTCGGGAGGCATGCTATGTTCGAACAGGTAAAACTTAATTTTGCATCAGATGCACTTGAGCCGGTCATCGATACTGCTACGGTAGAGACTCATTATGGCAAGCACCATGCAGCTTATACCAAGGCATTTAATGATCTTGCAGAGAAAGCAGGACTTTCCGGAAAGAGCGCAGAAGAGATACTGGGCAGTCTTGATAGTGTTCAGGATGATGCGCTTCGTACCGGTCTTCGCAATCAGGGAGGCGGATATCTGAATCACAATATTTATTTCGAGCAGCTTAAGCCTGTTTCCGAAGCAAAGAAGGCTCCGGAAGGTGCTCTCCTTGCCCAGATCGAGAAGCAGTTCGGAAGTGTGGATGGGCTTAAGGAAGAACTGAATGCACTGGCTGCATCTCAGTTTGGATCCGGATGGGGATGGCTCGGCAAGAAGGCTGACGGAACTCTTGTCACATACAAGACTGCCAACCAGGATAATAATTACAGCCTTAATATGGATGTTACTCCCGTTCTTACTCTTGATGTCTGGGAGCATGCATATTATCTGAAGTACAGAAATCTCAGGGCCGATTATCTCAAGGCTCTCTGGGATCTTATCGACTGGAGCGTTGCGGAAGCGCGTTATAATGCATGAGTGTTGACAGATTTTTACGGTGCGGGTGACATTAGCCATCCGCACTGATGGTCTTTGAAAGAGAACGATTATGATCACTGTCTCTTACCTGATATCCTTTCTTGTAGCGATCATCATACTTCTGTTTATGATCACCTACGGAGAGGGGTATAGTATCAACCAGATACTTCTTGCTGTTGTGATAGTCATCGGAAACGGTGGCTATTTTGCGCTGTCTGTCTCGGAGGATCTTTATCATGCGATCCTTTGTACGCAGCTTACATATACTATCGGGCTTTTTGCCCCGATGATTCTTTTCGTGAACATAACGGAGATTTATAAGATAAGGATGCCAAGCTGGCTTCTGTGCTGTATGTATGCTGTTCAGTTCGCACTTTTTCTGTGTACCGCAACAATAGGAAAAACCGATGCCTGGTACAGCAGTGTTGAATATAACAGGATGGGAGATATCGTATATCTTTCCAAGGAATACGGACCCTTCCATACAGTTTATATGATCACTCTCTATCTGTATTTTCTGCTGCTTGTCATCTGTTCCGCGGGGATCATAAAAGGGAAAAGAAAAGTATCAGCTCAGGATGCTACGGCGATATTTTTTCTGGAATTTTTCACCATTGCCGTATATGTCGCGGAGAGACTTGTCGGATTCAGAATAGAGCTCTTCCCCTTTGTTATAGTATTCTGTGAAATCCTTTTGCTGATACCCATCACGAAGCTCAATACATATTCCCTTTCCGGCAATAATGAGCTCATCCGCAAGAGGCTTGAGGATGAGGGATACATATTCTTTGACAGAAGGCTCAGGTTCATGGGCGGAAACCAGAAGGCATTTGAGTTTTTTCCGGAGCTTTCGGAATGGGCTCTTGAAAAGAAGATTCCTGGGTCAGGAGGAAGATTTAACACATATCTCCGTCAACCTCTGTACAGATATCTTGAGGAGCAGAATGAGGATCTGTCCATCGGATCCTTTACCATGAAGGATATCAGGCTGTCATACCGTATCGGCACGATCCGTAACCGCTCGGGCATAACCCAGGGTTACATCATAGAACTGGATGAAGGAAGATACCTGAGCGACCGGAGTGAGTGCAGATCGTGATATGACAGATGTGAAGATCTGATATTTTTAGCAGGTTTATTTTGAAGATCAACGAACAAAAAGTAAAAAGCTTCATAGATTATTTCTCCTACTGCTTCATAATGTTCACCCTCATAATCTTTTTCATGGCTTTTGTGAAGACAGATCACAAGGGAGAAGCTTACATCGGAACCTTTGATTCCGAATACTTTAATTCCGGCTGGACTCTTGAAGCGGGCGGGGCGGTTTATGATGTGACTCTTCCGGTCACTGCTGATGCCGGAAGGGATGAATGGATCATCATCAGAAACACTTTGCCTGAAGGGATTGAGGATCATGAGACCCTGATCTTCCGCACGATGATGGAAGATGTTTATATCTATGTGGACGGTGAGCTGCGCTCAAGCTATTCTTCCGATGGATTTGATTCCATGAGCTATCATCTTCCCAGTGCATATGTTGCATGCGATATCGGCCCGGAAGATTCGGGGAAGGTCATTGAAGCAAGATTTCTTGTAAAATCCGTAGCCACCGTTGAGTCAGTCCGCATCGGTTCCGGTAATAATGCATGGTTTTCCATAATACAGGAGAACATGCTTCTTCTTGCAACGGCCATGATGATCCTTATAACCGGTGTTGCGGTGATCCTTTTCTATCTCTTTTCCAGAGAACGGTTCAGGATTGACAGGTCCTTTTTTTTTTTTTTTTTTTTTATGGTATCACTTTCCACCTGGATCATCAGTGAGAGCAGGCTCAGACAGCTGATCTTCGCAAGACCGTCTCTGTCCAATTATTTCACCTTCTTTGCCATAGAGATAACAGGGGTGTTCGTCTGCAGTTATTTCGATGAGATACAGGGCAGGGTATATCACAGACTGTACCTGATCTTTGAAGCGCTTATCACACTGCAGATACTGGTTAATCTGGCGTGCGCAGCTTTTGGCATCGCTGACTTTTTCACCACTCTGCTCATAACCTATATCTGGATAGCTCTGGGCATCATTGCGGTGATATCCACCCTGGTCAGGGATGTCATTCAGAAGAGGATATATAATTATATTGCGATCTTTATCGGAACCTGTGTATTCTTGGTCTGCTGCATAGTTGAGATAGCCACATTTTTCTTTTCAAATATATGGAGCTTCGGATTCTTCATATGTGTGGGAATTATGGCGCTTCTTATCACCACCATCGTCCAAACGGCGCTCAGGCAGGAGAAGTACTCCATAGAGCGTGAGCATGAGAAGGAAGATTCACTTATGAACACCATCGAAGCCATCACCGGAGCTATCGATGCCAAGGATGAATATACCGGTGGACATTCGGAGCGTGTGGGCCTGTATGCCGGGATGATCGCACGTGAGATGGCAGCGGATTATGATTTTTCCGAAGAGGACATTCTGAGGATCCGCTATATCGGATTCATGCATGACATAGGAAAAATAGGTGTTGCGGATACGGTTCTGAACAAAGCCGGCAGACTCAATGATGAAGAATTTTCGCTGATGAAAAAGCATGTGGAGATCGGATACGATCTGCTTAAGTCGATGGATAATACCATTGAGGGACTTCCTGAGGGTATCAGATATCATCATGAGAAGTTTGACGGAACGGGATATCCCGACGGGCTTGCGGGTACTGAGATACCGCTTGTTGCCCGTATCCTGTGTGTGGCGGACAGCTTTGACGCAATGACCTCGAACCGTGTCTACAGGAAGCGTCTTACAGATGAAGAGGTTATTGCTGAGATAAGGAGATGTTCGGGCAAGCAGTTTGACCCTGCAATAGCGGAGATCTTTACAAGGATGATAGAGCGCGGTGATTTTAAGGTTGCCACCGTTGACGGAATGGAGACCAACGAACAGGGCGTTGTCTACAGGTCCTCACTGCTGGAGAGACATCTCCAGATGGATATTAAGGCAGATCCAGACAGAGTCTTCCAGCCCTCCCATGTGAGGATGATATGTTATGTCATGAAGCTTGCGGAGAAGAACGACAGACGCTTCGATGTATTTTTCGCGGGAGTATTGCCTGAAAAATGCGCGGTGAACGGAGATGACTGCAAAGAGCATCGGCCCGGAAGGCATGGCGTTACCGGAGAGCTTGAGGAGGCTTTCGATGCCCATATCCGTAAAAATCTGGATATCCGTGATATTTCCATCGATTACGATATCGAGAGCAATATAATCGTCCTTTTTGACCGTGACGAAAATGGAATGAAGAAGGTCAGGGACGAGATAAAACGCTTTGATGGCGGCAAAGTCTTTATCCGGGAACTGTAATTTTCTCCTAAGGCAAAAAATGAAGTGGATTTCGCAAAAGGCGGTCTGTAAGACCGTCTTTTTCTATGCTAAAATATATATTGTTGTAGTCTGGGGTCTGCGGGTTTTCAGTAAGAAAAGAGTCAGATGCCCCGGGCCGGAATCAAATAAACGCGCTATGCGCAGAAAAGAGGAAATCATGCTTTATATCGGAATCGATCTCGGTACATCAGCTGTCAAGCTCCTTCTCCTTTCATCTGAAGGAAAGATCGTAAATATGGTCTCAAGGGAGTATCCCCTTTCCTTCCCTCATCCCGGATGGTCTGAGCAGAATCCTGCAGACTGGTTTGAGCAGTCCATGGAAGGCGTTAAGGAACTTCTGAAGGGTCAGGATGCATCACAGGTTGCCGGAATCTCTTTCGGCGGACAGATGCACGGCCTTGTTATCCTTGATGAGAATGATAACATCATCCGTCCCGCTATTCTCTGGAATGACGGACGTACCGGAGCTGAAACCGATTATCTTAATAACGAGATCGGAAAGGCTAAACTCACAGAACTCACCGGTAATATCGCATTCCCCGGCTTCACCGCTCCCAAGATCCTCTGGGTCAAGAAGAACGAGCCCGATAATTTTGCGAAGATCGCCAAGATCATGCTCCCCAAGGATTACCTTGCTTACAAGCTTACCGGAGTTCATGCCACCGACGTTTCGGATGCATCCGGAATGCTTCTTTTCGACGTTAAGAACCGCACCTGGTCCAAGGAAATGTGCGATATCTGCGGCGTAAAGGAATCACAGCTTGCCAAGGTATTTGAATCCTATGAGTCCATCGGAACCGTTAAGGCTGATATCGCTGCAGAGCTTGGTATCCCTGAGACCACCATCGTGGCAGCAGGCGCAGGCGATAACGCTGCAGCTGCTGTTGGAACAGGAACCGTAGGTGACAATGCCTGCAACATCTCCCTCGGAACTTCAGGAACTCTGTTCATCTCTTCCAAGAATTACGGTGTGGATGCCAATAATGCTCTTCACTCATTCGACCATGCGGACGGAACCTACCACATCATGGGATGCATGCTCAGTGCAGCTTCCTGTAACAAGTGGTGGGAGGACGGTATTATCGGAACCAAGGATTATGCTGAGGAGCAGAAGGCTATTACAAAGCTTGGCGAGAATAATACCTATTTCCTGCCTTATCTCATGGGTGAAAGATCACCTCATAACAATCCCGATGCAAGAGGAACCTTCATCGGTATGACCATGGACACCTCCCGCGCAGATATGACCCAGGCAGTTCTCGAAGGCGTGGCGTTCGCATTCCGTGACATGATGGAAGCTGCAAGAAGCATCGGTATCAATCCTGAGAGATCCAAGATCTGCGGCGGCGGTGCAAAGAGCCCTCTCTGGAGAAAGATCATGGCTAATGTTCTTAACGTTAAGATCGATATCCTTGAGGTTGAAGAAGGTCCTTCACTCGGCGGTGCGATGCTCGCATGCGTTGCAGCAGGAGAGTATAAGAATGTTGAGGAGATCGCTGCCAAGGTTGTAAAGGTAGTGGATACTGTTGAGCCCGACAGCGAGCTTGTTGCAAAGTATGAGAAGAAGTACCGGGTATACAAGTCACTGTATCCTCAGTGCAAGTCACTTTACGATAATATCGTAGCTGCTCAGTAAAGACATTACACAGGCTGCCTGCGATGAATATTCTCAGGCAGCCTTGAAAAATAAGATCCGACGTTGTGCATGAAACATGGAAATTGTCGCAGGTGAACCGATATCACTTACGACGCTTACTTACAGGGGGTAATCATGAAATACGGAATCGGAGATATACTGAAGGTTAAGGTGGGCAATATCATCCTGTTTTTTATCGGATGTGTCTGTCTGATCGTGGGTCTTATGTTCATGACCCATATCCTGAGCCTTGACATTGTCAACAATATGCTGGGTGCCGAGAGGTTCAAGGAAGGGTCGGAAGCGGTATTTTTGCTTATAGGCGGCCTGATATTTCTTATCTTTGCACTTATTTTCTTCTCGGATCTTGCGGGATATTCCAAGATGAAAAAGAAGATCGATGCCATCGGAGCCGATAAGGTTCTCGACCAGATCAACAATCATCTTCTTTATCTGGGAAAAAATTCTTCCAAAAAACCTGCGTGCTTTTTTACGGAAGAGTATATTGTGAGCATTTCCAACGACATCATCCCGATGAAGGATGTTGTCTGGACATATGTTCATTACCAGAACAACAGTCCTTTCTACACGCTCAAGCTTATCGAGGGGAGGGAGTTCCGCCCCGGAGTTACGGCTTATAATGATGGAAACAAGCCCTGTGATGAGGCCATAAGGAAGGTTAACAGCAATCTTCTCGTAGGTTATTCCAAAGAAAATGCTGCAGCCTACAAAGCCATCGTAAAAGCACATAAGAGATGATCCAAGGACCTCCGCTCCCCGCGGAGGTCTTATAAATTGTATCAAAGCGTCATGCTTTGATATGGATGTTCATGGCTGGTATAACGGTTGCAAAAGATGCTATAAAGGCGTGAACATGGTATAATAAATCAGTTATGCGATGGCTTTGATCTATTGATCTTACACGAAGTTTTTCGTTACGGACAAGGTGATTTCTTATGAGTATATTGTATTTTCTGATCATAATCCTGATCTTCATAGTGATGATCGGCATACTGAATGAGAGATTCTTTCACATTCAGTCCGATATCGCTCTTATTCTTTTTTCATTTGTCATATCCCTTGTGCTGCTGATAGTCAGCAGATTTGCAGGGATCGATTCCATCAGTGAATTCGTGAACGGCCTCGGAGATTTCGGGTTTGAGGAGTATCTGATGGACGGCGTGCTCTGCTTCATGCTTTTTTCCGGGGCAAGCAAGGTCAATATACTCAAGTTCAGGGAGAATGTCCGTGCCATCAGTCTTCTTGCACTTCTTACTACCGGCATTTCATCGGTTTTCTACGGTGGAGTATTTTACCTTGTGTCATCGCTTTTTGGTCTTAACATGGATATTCTGACATGCATACTGCTCGGATGTGTCGTATCACCCACGGACCCCATAGCAGCCACAGGAATACTCAACAAGATCGGGCTTTCCAAGAATGTATGCTCGGTCATTGAGAATGAGTCCCTGTTTAACGATGGTACCGGTGTAACACTCTTCATTTTTGTCAGAAGTCTTGTGGTGCACAGCGGCGACAGCAACTTTGCCGTGCTGATGATAAAGGAGATCCTTGGTGCCGCGGCGGTTGCTCTTGCTGTTTCGTTCCTGTTCTTCAAACTCATGGAGATCACCAGAGATCCCATCAAGTATATCCTGATATCGCTTCTGGATGTATCCCTTGTTTACCTCATCTGCGAGCATCTGGGATTTTCCGGAGTCATTGCTTCCGTTGTGTGCGGAATGTATTTTTCGGTTTCCTATTCCAAGATAGAGAGAAGAGTAATGGTCATAGATCCCAAGGAACTGTACAAGGATTTCTGGGAGATAGTAGAAAGCCTTCTCAATGCCATACTGTTTGTGATGATCGGTCTGATGGTTCTGGGTATTGTTGTGAGTAAGCACATTCTGATAATCATACCTGCAGCGATACTTATCAACGTCCTTGCCAGATCCTTCGGTGTGTTCATAAGCAGCATACTTACCGGCAAAAAGAATATTCCCGGTAACTATAACACATTTGAATACGTGACACTTATGACATGGAGCGCACTTAAAGGCGGACTTTCCCTGGCACTTGCCATCAGCACGAAGGAGTTCCTTCCCGATGACATATATCATATTTTCATTAATGTGACCTATATAACCATATTTTTTACTGTTCTTGTCCAGGGGCTTACGGTCAAGAAAGTATATTTTGCACTGGAAAAGCACAAGACCGGAAGAATGCTGAAGATACGACAGAAGACGAAATGACACCGCGTCATGTAAGATACTGAAAGGAAGATTTTATGAAGATTATAATCGTCGGTTCCGGACGTACCGGAAGATCTCTTATAGAAGCTCTTTCCGAGAAAAATTATGACATCACCGTCATAGATAAGGTGAAGAGTATTGTTGACGATATTACCGATAAGTACAATGTCAGCGGTGTGGTGGGAAGCGGTGCCTCCAAGGATACACTTCTTAAGGCCGGTGCGGATACTGCGGATGTCCTGATAGCACTGACTCCCGTTGACGAGATCAATATACTCAGCTGTGTACAGGCTAAGGCTGTGGGAACGGTCAGGACTGTGGCCAGGGTATTTCAGCCTGACTTTGCCGCAGAGCGCAAGACTCTTGAGAAGGAACAGGGTATAGATTATATATTCAATCCCAAATATGATATGGCAGAAGAGTCTGCACGCAGCATAGGTCTCCCCGGAACGGTCAAGCCCGAGGGACTCTTCGGAGGGCGCGTACAGATCGTTACCGTCACAGTTGTTCCCGATTCTCCGCTCTGCGGAAAGAGTCTTTTTGAGGTCAGAAAGGAAGTGGACGAACCCTTCCTTATGACCACGGTACTCAGGGACGGAAAGCTGGTTGTTCCCGACGGTCAGTTTAAGATAGAACCCGGTGACAGCATAGGTATCGCTGCCAAGAACGACAGGATCAAGAACATTCTCCAGAAGATAGGCATAGTTAAGACAAGTGCCAGAAAGGTCATGATCGTTGGAGGCGGTATCACTGCCGAATATCTGATCGAAATGCTCCTTGCCGAAAGGAAGGATATAACAGTTATAGAATCAGACCTTGAAAGATGCCGCACTCTCATGGAGAAGTATCCCAGTGTCAAGGTGTCATACGGAGTCGGGGAGATGAGCGAGATCCTTGAGGATGAAAATATCGCTGCCATGGATGCCCTCTGTTCCCTCACGGATGCCGATGAGACCAATCTTGTTACCAGCATGTATGCATGGTCAAGGAATGTTCCCTCCATACTGACAAGGATAGACTCTCCCGGACATCTTAAGCTCCTTCACAGGATCAATCTTGATATCACGCTGTCCTCTTCTGAGATATCGGTGTATAAACTGATACGCTTTGTGCACAATCAGGAGGCCGGAGATGCTCCCAATGAGATAGAAAAGTACAGCACTGTGGCGGATGGCAAGGGAGAGGTCCTTCAGTTCACTGCAGGAAGTGATTTTTCGAAGAAGGATGTTCAGTTTAAGGATCCTTCCTTTAAGCTCAGGAAAAATGTGCTTGTGGCTTCCATTATCAGAGGCGATGAACTGATAATCCCGGGAGGCCTTGACAGTATCAGGGAGGGTGACAGGGTTATAATCGTCTCTGATAAGAAGCATCATGTTGAGAGACTGAATGAGATATTTCAGTGACAGTATCGCCAATATATCTGAAAGCATTGGATGAAGCAGGGCAATGAATCTCAGGGAACTTGAAAAAGGTAAAACAGCTACAATTAAGAGCGTCGGAGGAAACGGAGCGCTGAGACAGCATTTCCTCGATATGGGTCTTATACCCGGCGGGGATGTGACTCTGATCAAGTTCGCTCCCATGGGGGATCCCATAGAGCTGATGGTATCCGGCTATGAACTCACCATACGTCTTGCAGACGCAGAGAATATAGAGATTGAAAATGTCCGTGACAGTTCCGGAGAGGATGACGGAAAGCTGGTAAGAGAAAGGGTGAAGGATATACCTCACCCTAATTTTGGTGAAGAAGCTGACACTCATGATTATGAGGTTGAGCATAAGGGCAAGAAGGTAAATACCGGAAAACTCACCTTTGCTCTTGTGGGAAACCAGAACTGCGGCAAGACCACTCTTTTCAACCAGCTTACGGGGTCCAACCAGCATGTGGGCAATTTCCCGGGTGTTACGGTGGACAGAAAGAGCGGATCCATAAAGGGTTATCCCGATACGGAAGTGGTGGATCTTCCGGGTATCTATTCCATGTCCCCGTACACAAGTGAGGAGATCGTTTCGAGAAAGTTCATCCTGGAGGAAAAGCCCACTGCCATCATAAATATTGTAGATGCTACCAATATCGAAAGAAATCTGTATCTTACGATGCAGCTTTTAGAGCTCGATATCCCAATGGTCATTGCACTCAATATGATGGACGAGATGGCGGGCAACGGAGGCGCTGTTAAGATCAATCTGTTCGAGCAGCTGATAGAGGTTCCGGTAGTCCCCATTTCGGCAGCCAAGAATCAGGGTATCGATGAACTGGTGAGACATGCGGTACATATTGCAAAATACGATGAGAGACCGGGGAGAAAGGACTTCTGCGATAAGGAGGATCATGGCGGAGCTCTTCACCGTGCCATGCATGCCGTAATGAGCATGATAGAAGATCATGCCGAAAAGGCAGGAGTTCCCGTAAGATTTGCCGCAAGTAAGATAATAGAGGGAGACCCCCTGATGTTCGAAACCCTGG
The DNA here is from genome assembly GCA_902761225.1 of uncultured Lachnospiraceae bacterium. Taxonomy (GTDB): domain Bacteria; phylum Bacillota; class Clostridia; order Lachnospirales; family Lachnospiraceae; genus AC2028. The sequence continues at coordinate 43,614 of CACWJQ010000002.1, forward strand.
ATATCCATAAAAATGACAGGGATGCACTGGAACGTATAGTCAGTCAGATGGAGGAAGAACGCGGGCTGGATGCTGCTGCCGCAATGGCTGATATGAGATTCTCCTTCATCAGAAAGGTTTGTGACAGGACTGTCATAAAACCAAAGGAGAGCAGGGAACATCTCCGCAGCAGCAGACTGGACAGATTCTTTACGGGTAAATGGACTGCGATACCGGCATTCATCCTGATAATGGCGGTGGTCTTCTGGCTTACCTTTGCTGTGATAGGAGCTTTTTTCCAGGGACTCCTGGAATCAGGCATAGCTTTCATTACGGAATTCGTTGACGTACTGCTCACAGGAGCAAATGTCGCACCGGCCATACATTCACTGGTGGTGGATGCCATATTCACGGGAGTCGGTTCCGTTCTTAGCTTTATGCCGATAATAGTTGTCCTGTATTTTTTCCTGTCCCTTCTTGAGGACAGCGGATACATGGCAAGAGTCGCTTTCTTTATGGACAAGCTCTTAAGGCGGATCGGTCTGTCCGGCAGAAGCATAGTTCCGATGCTGATAGGCTTCGGATGCAGCGTGCCTGCCATTATGTCCACAAGAACTCTGCCTTCGGACAGGGACAGAAAGATGACACAGCTCCTCATACCATTTATGAGCTGCAGTGCAAAGCTCCCCATTTATGCATTTTTCTCTGCGGCATTCTTCCCGGGGTATTCGGCTATTGTGATGATCGTGTTGTATTTTACAGGCATTATCACTGCCATACTTGTTGCCCTCATAGGCAAGATCACAGTGTTTAAGGGCGAGGCTGTTCCCTTTGTCATGGAACTTCCGAACTATCGTATGCCGGGAATGAAGAACGTGCTGATGCTCATGTGGGATAAAGCAAAAGACTTCCTGCAGAGGGCATTTACCGTGATCTTTGTGGGAACCGTGGCAGTGTGGTTTCTTCAGAATTTTGATCTCACCTTCAATATGGTTACGGATTCGGAAAGCAGTATCCTTGCAAAGGTGGCAGGGCTCGTGGCTCCTGTTTTTGCACCTTTAGGCTTTGGCAACTGGAAGGTGGTCACCTCTCTTATCTCGGGATTTCTTGCAAAGGAGAGCGTTGTATCGATGCTCACGATACTTTACGGCGGATCGGAAGGACTTCAGTCTGCCCTCAGTCCTCTTACAGCCTTTGTGTTCCTGATATACTGCCTGCTCTATACGCCCTGCGTTGCCGCCATTGCTGCGGTGAAACGTGAAGCGGGAAGAAGAGCGGCGGTAAAGATGGTGCTGTTCCAGTGCATCGTCGCATGGATAGTGGCTTTCGTGATCCGTCTCGCAGGACTTGCTCTTGGATTATGATAGGTTCCGATTGTGCGAACAAATGTTCTGAAATTGATAGACATATTATCCAATGAATGGTACACTTTATCAGGTGTACCATTTATTGTTTTAGGAAATCAGTGATCATGGATTTTAAACTTCATTCGGATTATAAACCCACGGGTGACCAGCCCCGTGCAATAAAGGAACTTGTGGATGGCTTTAAGAAGGGCAATCAGTTTGAAACCCTCCTGGGTGCCACAGGTTCGGGCAAGACTTTTACCATGGCCAATGTCATAGCGGCCCTGAACAAGCCTACCCTCATCATTTCCCACAATAAGACTCTTGCGGGACAGCTCTACGGAGAGATGAAGGAATTTTTTCCCGAGAACGCCGTGGAGTATTTTGTGTCATATTATGATTATTATCAGCCCGAGGCATATGTACCACAGTCGGATACATATATCGCCAAGGATTCCTCCATCAACGAAGAGATCGATAAGCTCAGGCTGTCAGCGACCGCATCCCTTGCAGAGCGCAGGGACGTGATAGTTGTTGCTTCCGTATCCTGCATATATGGTCTTGGTTCTCCCGATGAATACAAGGGGATGATCCTGTCTCTGAGGCCCGGTCAGAATATTGACCGTGATGAGGTTGCAAAGTCACTTATCGCAATGCAGTATGAGAGGAATGATATCGAGAAGAAGCCGGGACTGTTCAGGATGAACGGTGATATCCTCGAGTATTATCCGGCACAGGGCGGTGATCATCTGATACGCATAGAGTGGTTTGGAGATGAGATAGACAGGATACTTGAAGTGGATCCCGTAAATGCAAGACCCACTGCATCTCTCGAGCACATCGCGGTTTTCCCCGCCTCACATTACGTGGTCAGCAGGGATGCGCTAATGAAGGGATGCGATGCCATAGAGGAGGAGCTGCAGGAGCGGATCAGGTATTTTAAGGGCGAAGACCGTCTTATCGAGGCCCAGCGTATTTCCGAGAGGACTAACTTTGACATAGAGATGCTCAGGGAAACAGGCATATGTTCGGGTATAGAGAATTATTCGAGGCATCTCAACAATCTTCCCGCAGGCGCCCCTCCCCTTACTCTTATGGACTTCTTTCCCGATGATTTCCTTATCATCATCGATGAGTCCCATATGACCATTCCCCAGATAAGAGCCATGTATGCAGGGGACAGATCCAGGAAGACCACTCTGGTGGATTATGGTTTCAGACTTCCTTCCGCGCTGGATAACAGACCTCTGAACTTCGAGGAATTCGAATCCCACATAGATCAGATGCTCTTTGTATCTGCCACCCCGGCAGAATATGAGGAACAGCATGAACTGCTCCGTGCCCAGCAGGTTATCCGTCCCACGGGTCTTCTTGATCCGGAGGTCAGCGTTCGCCCCACACACGGACAGATCGATGATCTTATCGGTGAGATACGGAAAGAGACTGAAAACCATCACAAGGTACTTATCACCACTCTTACCAAGAAGATGGCGGAGGATCTTACCGCCTATCTGAAGGAAGCCGACATACGTGTCAATTACATGCATTCGGATATCAAGGCACTTGAGAGGGCCAAGATAATCCGCGACATGAGAACGGATGTGTTCGACGTGCTTGTTGGTATCAACCTATTAAGAGAGGGTCTCGATATTCCGGAGATCACACTTGTTGCCATAATAGATGCAGACAAGGAAGGCTTCCTTCGCTCGGAGACTTCTCTCATCCAGACCATAGGAAGGGCAGCGAGAAATTCGGAAGGTCATGTCATAATGTATGCGGATACGGTGACCCGTTCGATGCAGGCCGCCATCGACGAGACCAACAGACGCCGGAGCATACAGATGGAGTACAACAAAGAACACGGTATCACTCCGAAGACCATTGAAAAGGCAGTCCGTGATCTTATCAGTATCTCCAAAAAGGTTGAAGCGGACGACGTAAAGTGGAAGAAGGATCCCGAATCAATGTCTGCGAAGGAACTCCGTGAGCTTATCTCCCAGACTGAAAGTGCCATGAGAAAGGCTGCTGCAGAGCTTGATTTCGAGACGGCGGCACGCCTGAGGGATGAACTCTTTGAACTGAAAAGTCTTAAGTGATACACTTTCAGACGGCAATGAAACATATCTGCAGACTTAAAATGCCTGCAGATACTTATTACAGACAGCGATCATTCAGTATTTCAGAGATTAAGGATTTGTATTATATGGATAAGAAGATACAGCCCCGTAACAGGATAATAGTCAGGGGAGCCAAGGAAAACAATCTCAAGGATCTTTCGGTGGAAATACCCAGAGATTCTCTCGTAGTTATGACCGGGGTGTCCGGTTCCGGAAAGAGTTCTCTTGCATTTCAGACGATCTATGCAGAGGGACAGCGCAGATATATGGAGTCCCTTTCATCATACGCAAGACAGTTCCTGGGACAGATGGAAAAACCCAACGTGGAATCCATAGAGGGACTTTCTCCCGCAATCTCCATAGATCAGAAGTCCACCAATAAGAATCCCAGATCCACCGTGGGAACCGTTACGGAGATCTACGATTATTTCAGACTTCTCTATGCAAGGATCGGTATCCCTCACTGCCCGGAATGCGGACGTCCTATTGAAAAGCAGACCGTTGACCAGATAGTTGACCGTATCATGGAGCTTCCGGAGGGAACCAGGATCATGCTCATGGCTCCCGTGGTCAGAGGCCGTAAGGGAAGACACGAGAAGGTGCTGGAGTCTGCGAGAAAGTCAGGCTACGGAAGAGTCCGCGTCGACGGCATAATGTATGAACTGTCCGAGGATATCACTCTTGAAAAGAATGACAAGCACAACATTGACATCGTTGTCGACAGGCTTGTAATCAAGCCGGGAATAGAAAAGAGGCTTACCGATTCTTCTGAGAATGTTCTCAAGATCGCAGAGGGCCAGCTCAATGTCGATGTGGTGGGAGGCGAGACTCTTTCCTTCAGCACATCCTATGCATGTCCCTATTGCGGAGTCAGTATCGCGGAGGTTGAGCCCAGGAGCTTTTCCTTCAACAATCCCTTCGGTGCCTGCCCTGTCTGTGCGGGACTCGGATTTAAGATGGAATTTGACTGGGAACTGATGATTCCGGATACATCTCTTTCCATTAATGACGGTGCGATCATTGTAAACGGATGGCAGTCCTGCAATCAGGAAGGAAGCTTTTCCAATGCCCTCCTTCAGGCACTGTGTAAAAAGTTCAGATTCGATCTTGATACACCCTTTGAAAAATATCCCGAAAAGATAAGGGATATACTTCTGTACGGAACGGATGTAAGCGTTGATGTACATTACGTCGGGCAGCGCGGATCCGGCGTTTATCCCACGGTTTTCGAAGGGCTTATAAAGAATGTTGAGAGAAGATACAGGGAGACCTTCTCGGAGAGTGCAAAGGCTGAGTATGAAGCCTTCATGCGTATCACTCCATGTTCGGAATGCGGAGGCCGCAGACTTAAGAAGGAATCTCTTGCAGTAACGGTGGGAGATAAGAATATCTATGAGATGACACAGATGTCGATCATGGATCTTCAGAAATTCATCACCGGTATGAAGCTTTCGAAGCAGCAGGCGTTCATAGGAGAACAGATATTAAAGGAGATAAAGGCCCGTGTGGGATTCCTTGTTGATGTGGGACTTGATTATCTGTCACTTTCAAGAGCTACCGGAACTCTTTCCGGCGGCGAGGCCCAGCGTATAAGACTTGCGACACAGATAGGTTCCGGACTGGTGGGAGTATGCTATATCCTCGATGAACCCAGTATCGGACTTCATCAGAGAGATAATGATAAGCTCCTTGCTACTCTTAAGCATCTCCGTGATCTCGGCAATACCCTGATAGTCGTGGAACATGATGAAGATACCATGATGGCTGCGGATTATATTGTGGACATCGGACCGGGTGCAGGCTCCCACGGAGGAGAGGTTGTTGCCACAGGTACCGCAGAGGAGATAATGGAATGCCCGGGCTCTGTAACGGGACAGTACCTTTCCGGTAAAAAATTCATCCCTGTTCCGGATGTGAGGAGAAAGCCTGCGGGATGGATCACCGTAAAGGGTGCTGCCGAGAATAATCTCAAGAATATAGATGTAAGGTTCCCCTTAGGCATTTTTACCTGTGTGACAGGCGTGTCAGGATCCGGAAAATCCTCTCTTGTAAACGAGATACTCTACAAGACTCTTGCAAGAAAGCTTAACCGCGCCCATACCATACCCGGAAAGTGCAAGGGTATAGCAGGTATCGAGAAGCTGGATAAGGTCATATGCATAGACCAGAGCCCCATAGGAAGGACGCCCAGATCCAATCCCGCTACCTATACCGGTGTGTTCGACATGATACGCGATCTGTTCGCATCAACAGAGGATGCCAGGAGCATGGGATACAGCAAGGGAAGGTTCTCGTTCAACGTCAAGGGCGGAAGATGCGAAGCCTGTTCGGGTGACGGCATCATTAAGATCGAGATGCACTTTCTTCCCGATGTGTATGTGCCCTGTGAGGTCTGCGGAGGGAAGAGATATAACAGAGAGACGCTGGAGGTTAAGTACAAGGGAAAGAGTATTTTTGATGTACTGGATATGAGAGTTGAAGAGGCTCTTAAGTATTTTGAGAATATTCCTTCCATCAGGAATAAGATCCAGACTCTCTATGATGTGGGACTTGGTTATATCAAGCTGGGACAGCCCTCAACAGAGCTTTCCGGAGGTGAGGCACAGCGTATCAAGCTGGCAACCGAGCTTTCGAGAAGAGCTACGGGCAAGACCATTTATATACTTGACGAGCCTACCACCGGTCTGCACTTTGCGGATGTACACAAGCTCACTGAGATCCTTCACAGGCTTGCAGACGGCGGCAACACCGTTATCGTGATAGAGCATAATCTTGATGTCATCAAGTGTGCGGATTATATTATTGATATGGGTCCCGAGGGCGGTGACAGAGGCGGCACGGTGATCGCAACCGGAACGCCTGAGGAGGTCGCCGGGGCGAAGGATTCCTATACCGGATTTTATGTTAAGAAGATGCTGGACAGATACAGAGAGCTTATAAAGGATCCCTCGGCATCAGGTGATCCGAATGGTAAGAAGACACAGACCTCCGGAAACAGAGGCAGGAAAAAGCTGAAAAAAGACACTGAATGATATGGCTGAAGATTATGGATGGACTTGCCAATGACATTTGAACTTCTTGTCTCATGCGTACAAAAAGATCCGCATGAACTTGCCGAGATAATGAATATCGCATCCGATGCTGTCATCGTATCCCAGCTGGAAGAATTGGCTTCCTCTGAGGAATTTGACTATAACGGTAACAGGATCAGGGCTTTCAGATCCAGGTCCGGGGGCGTGGGCATCAACAGGAATACCTGTATTGAGCTTTCATGCGCGGACATTATCCTCTTTGCCGATGAAGACATCGTATATGACAAGGGCTATGCCGATAAGGTGCTGAAGGAATTTGCCGATCACCCCGAAGCGGATGTGCTCCTTTTCAATATGAGAGTCTGTGAAGAAAGAAGGACATATTGGAACGATTCCTATAAGCCTGTTAAGTGGTACAACTGCGGCAGGTATCCTGCATACAGTATCGCAGTAAGGTCTTCCAAGCTTAAAGGCTCGGGCATAAAGTTCAGCATCCTGTTCGGAGGCGGAGCGAGATTTTCAAACGGTGAGGATTCACTGTTCCTCAAAGACTGTCTGGACAAGGGGCTGAAGATGTTCGCTGTACCTGCGGTTCTCGGGGAGGAGGTTCCAAGACCCTCAACCTGGTTTAACGGGTACAATGACAAGTTCTTCTATGACAGGGGGGTGCTGTACCATTACCTGTACGGAAAGTCAGCATGGCTGTGGGGCATCCGCTGGCTGCTGAAGATGAAGAAGGAATATGAGCCGGAATATACCTTCAGCCGGGCACGGAAGATGCTTTTTCTGGGTATCAGGGAAAAGGGCAGTACAAAGAACGGTACAAACAGAAAATTTGAAAACGGATCGATAAAGGCGTGATGTTGTTACATCCGCCTTTTTGTGTTAGAATCGTATGGCAATTTAACAAAGAAGGGTACATGGTGCCGATGGAGCTTATGCTCCTGACGTTAAAAGGGAAACAGGTCTGAGGCCTGTGCGAACTCGTCACCGTAGATACAAAATACACTTATCAAATGGTTTTTACCAGTCACTGAGAGATCGGGAAGACGATAAGCTTGTGTGTTGACGGATTTATCTTCGTCTGAATGTATGAGCCGGGAAACCTGCCATGTATATCGATACAGGATATGCATCCGGATCACGAGTAATTGATCGTATCACATCAGCAGGGTCAGTGCCCTGTCTTTTGTGTGCGCCCATTACTCATTCGCATCGAATGAGTATTTTTTATCGCCTTCTTTGAACAGATCAGGAGGAGAAAAAATGAAAAAGAAACTGTTGACTATCGTACTGGCAGTATCAATGACTGCTGCAATGCTTGGAGGATGCGGAAGCGAAGTTCCCACTGACGAGCCTGTTCAGGAAGAGACTGTACAGACTGCAGATCCTGCGGAGCCTGAGGCTCAGACAGAGCCTGCAGAGCCGGAGGTTCCGGAACTCAGTGATGAGGAGAAGGCACAGGAAGTTGCTGATCTCATTGATGCCATCTATGTTCAGGAATGGACTGAGGAGACCGATGCTCTCTGCGCAGAGGCCAAGGCTAAATGGGATGCGCTTACCGACGAGCAGAAGGAACTTGTTGAAGGCGAAGATGCGGATCCCGACTATTTCGGAAGAGATACAGGAGATGCTTCCAAGGACGATCCACTGAATGCCGATGGTATCGGAGAAAATGAGATCCTTGTTGTATCCTTTGGAACATCATTTAACGAAAGCCGTGCAAATGATATCGGCGGAGTTGAGAGGGCCATTGCAGAGGCTAATCCTGACTGGTCCGTCAGAAGAGCCTTCACTGCACAGATCATAATCAATCACGTTCTTGCAAGAGATGGTGAGAAGATCGACAATGTAGAGCAGGCCCTTCAGAGAGCTGTCGACAATGGTGTTAAGAACCTTGTTATCCAGCCCACTCATCTCATGCATGGTGCAGAGTATGATGAGCTTATGGACGTTGTTGACAGATATTGCGACAGCTTTGAGACTGTCAGAGTTGCAGAGCCTCTTCTTGGTTCTGTAGGAAGTGACGCAACCGTTATAAATGATGACAAGAAGGCCGTTGCGGAAGCAATCGTTGCAGAAAGCATTGAGATAGCCGGATTCGATACTCTTGAAGCTGCAGCTGAAGAAGGCGTTGCGTTTGTGTTCATGGGTCACGGTACCGCACACACCGCCAAGGTTTCCTACAGCCAGATGGCTACTCAGATGGATAACCTCGGATATGATAACGTATTCATCGGAACCGTTGAGGGTGAACCTGAGGAGACTGCCTGCGAGAACATTATCGAGGCTGTTCATGAGGCAGGCTACAACACAGTTATCCTTCGTCCCCTTATGGTGGTTGCCGGCGATCACGCCAACAATGATATGGCGGGAGATGAAGAGGATTCCTGGAAGAGCATGTTTGAAGCTTCGGGATATTTTGATTCCGTTGACTGTCAGATTGAAGGCCTTGGAAGGATCGAAACGGTTCAGGAACTCTATGTTTCCCATACTGCAGAAGTGGTATCTACCGTTGATATCAAAACAGCATCACTTGACGACGGGGAGTATGAGGTTTTTTTTTAACTGACAGCTCTATGTTTCGCATAAATGAAGAATACGATAATAGAGCTTTGCTTACAGTAGATAAAGGAGCGATGACGGTACATATCACACTTGGTTCCAGGAATATCGTGAATCTTTATCCCGGTCTCGCGGAGGATGCACAGAAGGACGGTGCCGTTCTCTTGCAGCCCACAGATGATGAGGTCACTTACAGCGACGGACTTACCGAGACGGTGAACGGATTTGATGTTCCCGTTCCTTATCTGGACAGGGAATTTGATCTTGCACTCATAGGAACAAAGGGCGTCTGGTATGATCACAAGGTTACTGTTTCACTGGCAGATTGATCTATGATATTAGGAAAAACACTTCAGAAGAAAATATCCATACTGTTTTCGCTGATAGCGGTACTATGCGTAACCTCCTGCGCTTCGCAGGGGGTTACCTTTGTTAATCAGACTAATGAAGAGAGTATTCCGCAGTCCGTAATAGAGACTTATCAGGTGGATATCGGATTTGAAGGCGGCTCCGGGAAAGCATATATAGAGTCTCCGGTTAAAGTGACCTCAGTGGACGGAGATCTGACTGCCGTTTTTGTATGGAACAGTGTCAATTACGATTATATGATCGTTAACGGTATCAGATATGATAATGAGAATCCCGGCGGACCGTCAACCTTTACCGTGAGCATCGATAACATCACGGATCCCCTGACAGTCATAGGTGATACTGTTGCGATGAGCACACCGCATGAGATAGAGTATGTGATCACCTGGGGTGAAAAGACTCTTACTATGTCCGGGACGATATCAGGCTCGCAGGTTTCCGAAGGTGAGCTTTTTTCCGCACTTGAAAAAGCAGGTCTTTCGAAAACGGGCGAGATGATCCCTGAGTACTCCATCGGATACAGAGTTACGGATTTTGGAGATTACTCAGTCATATCTATAGATAATTCTGGAGAATATCTGCTGGTACCGGAAGGAGGAAGTGTTCCTGACGGATTGCCCCGGGGGGTGACAGTCCTGTGTAAACCTCTGGATAAAGCCTATCTTGTTTCCACCTCCGCCATGGATCTTGTGCTGGCCTGCGGAGCCCTTGACCGTATAGCTCTTTCCGGAACAAAGGCTTCCGACTGGTACATAGATGATGCAAGATGCGCCATGGAAAACGGTGATATCCTCTATGCGGGAAAATACAGAGCACCTGATTATGAGCTGCTCCTCAACACAGGATGTGACATTGCCATTGAAAATACCATGCTCTATCATGAACCTGCGGTGAAGGAAAAGCTTGAGGAACTGGGGATACCGGTTTTTATAGAAACTTCCAGTTATGAGAAGGAGCCTCTGGGAAGGCTGGAGTGGATAAGACTTTACGGTATCCTGTTTGATATGGAAGATGAAGCTGACAGATATTTTTATGATCAGCTGGACGCGCTTTCGGACATCCTGAGTGAAAAAACTGACACGGGCGTCAAAGTCGCTTTTTTCCATGTGACGGCAAACGGGACCGTAAATGTGCGCAGATCCGGTGATTATATCACCAGGATGATAGAGATATCCGGCGGACACTATGTACCGGAAAATGCAGGAGACGGCGAAAATGCACTTTCCACCATGAACATGCAGATGGAGGACTTTTACGTCGGGGCAAAGGATGCGGATATCCTGATCTATAATTCCACCATAGCAGGGGAGATCGGTTCCGTGGATGAACTCATAAGGCTGAATCCTCTGTTCGAAGATTTCAGGGCTGTGAGGGAAGGAAGAGTGTATTGCACCGAACAGAATCTTTTCCAGCAGACCACGGGTATGGCGGATTTCATAAAGGATCTGAATGATATATTTAACGGCATCGACAGGGAATATACTTACATAAAGAGACTAAGCTGAAGGGATCATGACAAGGAAACGAATCATTATATTTTTTACAATATGCATACTGCTGCTCCTTTTGCTGTTTGCAGCTAATATTCTTCTGGGAAGCACGGCTGTTTCCGTATCCGAGATCATGAGCATACTCGGAGGAAGGGAAGTTGGAACAAACGCTGTCATCATTCTGGGTATCAGACTTCCGAGGGCTGTATCGGCAGTGGTTCTTGGCGGTGCTCTGGCTCTGTCCGGATACCTTCTTCAGACGTTTTTCTCCAATCCGATAGTCGGACCCTATGTACTCGGGATATCCTCAGGAGCAAAGCTCTGTGTGGCGCTTATGATGATCTTCTTTCTTTCACGGGGAAGAAGCATAGGCCTGGCAGCGATGATCCTCTCTGCATTTATCGGATCCCTGATAGTCATGTCATTTGTGCTGGTCATCTCCGTTAAGGTCAGAAGCATGGGCATATTGGTGGTATGCGGCATAATGATAGGTTATATATGCTCCGCAGTGACGGATTTTGTTGTGACCTTTGCGGATGATTCCAATATAGTCAATCTTCACAACTGGTCCATGGGCAGCCTGTCCGGTATCGGCTGGAGGGAAATAAGGGTGTTCACTGTAGTGATACTGCTGTGTGTTATCCTTGCCCTCTCTATCGTAAAGCCGATGAACGCATACAGGCTTGGCGAGAATTATGCAAGAAATGCCGGAGTGAACATCAGACTTCTGCGTGTGATACTTATACTTGTGTCGAGTCTGCTTGCGGCATGCGTTACGGCCTTTGCAGGTCCCATATCATTTGTGGGTATCGCAGTCCCGCACCTTGTCAGATCTTCGCTGAAAACCGACAGAGCAGGAGTGGTGATACCGGCGGCCTTTTTAGGAGGCGCAATGATCACTCTTTTCAGTGATGCCATAGCAAGAACGGTATTTGCTCCCACGGAGGTAAGTATCAGTTCTGTTACGGCATTGCTTCTTGTTCCTGTTGTTATATATGTGATGATGAACAGAAAAAAGGATCGCTGATATATGGCAGTATCTGACGGATTAAAAACAGAACATCTGAATATAGGCTATGACAGCGACCTTATCCGGGATATCTGTATTGAAGTGCTTCCCGGCAGGATCGTCACTCTCATAGGACCCAACGGTTCCGGCAAGACAACACTTCTTAAGACGCTCACGGGAGAACTTGCAGTAAGGGGCGGGATCGTATATCTGGACGGAAAGGATAAGTCATGCATGTCTTCTTATGATGTTGCCAGGGCTCTGTCCATGGTCATGACCGAGAAGATAAGACCGGAGCTTATGTCCTGCAGGGAGGTTGTGGAGGTCGGAAGATATCCCTATACCGGAAGGCTGGGACTCCTTAGTGACGAGGACAGGAAGAAGGTCTGTGATGCGATGGAGAAAACGGACATCACCTCGCTTGCAGACAGTTTCTTCACCGAACTTTCCGACGGACAGAAGCAGAGAGTGCTGCTGGCCAAGGCTCTTTGTCAGGAGCCGGAGGTCCTGATACTTGACGAGCCCACATCATTCCTTGACATAAGATACAAGATAGATCTTCTGGACAAGATCAGAAGCTTTGCAAAGGAAAAAAATATCGCGGTCCTCATGTCTCTTCATGAGCTTGATATCGCAAGAAAGATCTCTGATACAGTGGTTGCTGTCGGAGAGGGCAGGATACTTAAGGTCGGAAGCCCAAGGGAAGTGTGTTCCGAGAACTTCATCAGAAAGCTGTATTCCATAGAGGATGTGAACTCGGATCTGCTGGGAAGCGGTTACTGGGAAGATGAGCCTGATGCGGAAGGACATGGAGAAGCAAGTGATCAGGGATCATTCCGGGACGGAAATTCCGTAGCGGAGACCTGTAAAGAAGAGACATCCGATGCAGGATCTGTGATGACGGGAGCTTCACCTGCGGATAAAGGCAGGAAAGCCCGGGTCATAATGATACAGGGTACCATGTCAAATGCCGGAAAGAGCCTTGTGGCTGCCGGACTTTGCCGGATCTTCTCCAATGACGGATTCTTGGTTGCCCCTTTTAAATCCCAAAATATGGCACTCAACTCATATATTACGGATGAAGGTCTCGAGATGGGAAGGGCACAGGTTGTACAGGCAGAGTGTGCAAGGATCAGACCGATGGCTGAGATGAATCCGATACTGCTGAAGCCTACATCATCCATGGGTTCCCAGGTGATCGTAAACGGCAGGGTCATAGGCAATATGAAAGCCATGGACTATTTTCGCCACAAGAAGGATTACATCCCGGAGATCATGGCGGCATACGACAGGCTTTCGGAGATTGCCGATATCATAGTTGTTGAGGGCGCCGGTTCACCGGTGGAGCTGAATCTTAAGTCCGGGGATATAGTCAACATGGGACTTGCGGAGATGATAGATGCTCCCGTGCTCCTCGTGGGCGATATAGACAGGGGCGGTATATTCCCGCAGCTTTTGGGCACTCTCGATCTTCTTACGGAGGACGAGAGGAAGAGAGTAAAGGGTCTGATCGTCAACAAGTTCAGAGGTGACGGCAGACTGTTTGAAAGCGGGATCAGGATACTTGAAGACAGGGGCGGGGCTCCTGTTCTGGGTGTTGTTCCATATATGGATCTGAAGATCGATGATGAGGATTCTCTTTCGGACAGATTCTCCAATACGAGAGTGGGAGAATTTGACATTGCTGTCATAAAGCTGAGAGCCATTTCCAACTTCACTGATTTTGACACCTTTGACCAGATACCGGAAGTCTCCGTCAGATATATTGATGATCCTTCACGTCTGGGAGATCCGGATATCCTGATAATACCCGGTTCGAAAAATACCATAGGCGATCTTAGGGAACTAAAGAGCTCCGGCCTTTTCGATGCTATCATCAGGAAGGCAAAAGAGGGCACGGTCATATTCGGCATCTGCGGAGGATACCAGATGCTGGGTGAGACGGTGGAAGACCCCGAATGCTCTGAGATCGGAGGAAGCGAAGAAGGGCTTGGACTTCTGCCGGTAAGAACCGTTATGGGAAATGACAAGGTCAGGAACATCTACAATGGCAAAATTTCAGGTGCCACCGGGGTGTTGTCAGGATCAAAGGGCCTGCCTGTCACGGGATACGAGATACATATGGGAGAAACTGTTCCCCTTAAGCCTCTGACGGAATTTACATCCGGAGGAACCGGATACTGTCTGGGTAATATCTACGGTACCTATGTTCATGGATTTTTCGACGGAGGAGCGGTGCTTAAGAAGATAGCGGAAACAGTTGCCTTATCCCGCGGGAAAAGCATCACAACAGGTGCGGTGGAAGACTACAGAGACCGTAAGGAGACAGTATATGACAAACTTGCGGAGAATCTTAAAAACAGCCTTGATATGGATCGTATCTACAAAATACTCGGATTGGAAAGATGACAAGAGAAGAACTCTTTCAATTGCATATATGTGCTCCGGATGAATCGGTAAGGTTAGCGGCCCGGCGCAGATGGGATGCTCTGGCAAAACCCATCGACGGCCTTGGATGCTTTGAAGAAACAGTAGCACGTATTGCCGGAATGACCGGAAGCACGGAGCTTGATCTGAGCCGTAAAGCACTTGTGATCATGTGTGCCGACAATGGCATAGTCGATGAGGGAGTATCCCAGACCGGAAGAGAGGTGACCTATGAAGTCGCATCTCTCATGGGTAAGAGGATGAGCTCCGTAGGGATAATGCTCAGGGACTATCCTGCGGATATACTGACTATCGATATTGGGATAGCTTCTGATGATATTCCGGATGGAGTCATAGACAGGAAGGTCCGAAGAGGCACGCGGAACTTCTTGCATGAGCCTGCAATGACTGCCGATGAGACTCTTAAGGCTATAGGAACAGGCATGGATATCGTAAGGAACTGCAGGGATAAAGGTATCTCTCTTATCGCAACGGGAGAGATGGGCATCGGCAATACCACAACATCCTCCGCACTTATGAGCGTACTTCTCGGACTTGATGCATCAGAGTGTACCGGAAGAGGAGCAGGACTTTCCGATGAGGGACTTGAGAGAAAGATACGTGTCATAAACGAAGGTATCGCAGTTAATTTTCCTGACAGGGAGAATAGAAACTTTGCAGAACCCGGTGAGGTGTTTGATGTGCTCTGCCGCGTCGGAGGACTTGATATCGCGGGGCTTGCCGGAATTTTTATGGGAGGAGCTCTGTACAGGGTTCCCATAGTCATAGACGGTTTTATCAGCATGATCTCAGCACTTATCGCAGAAAGACTTTTGCCGGGATGCAGAGAGTACATGATCGCATCACATCTTGGAAGAGAAAGCGGAATGAAGCTTCTGTCCCGGTGCCTGGGACTGACTCCTGTGATAAATGCAGATCTTGCACTGGGTGAAGGTACCGGAGCTGTTATGCTCTTTCCCCTGCTTGACATGGCAATGTCGCTGTACGGGAGCGGCACCATGTTTTCCGATACATCCATAGAAGAGTATGAGAGGTTTGGAGACAGATGATCACATTGATCGTAGGAAGATCGAATACAGGCAAATCCGCACTTGCAGAAAGCCTGGCTCTTGAGACGGGGAGAAAGGTTTATTATGTTGCCACCATGAAAGTGATGGACGATGCAGGCAGGGAGCGTGTCCTGAAACACAGACAGCAGCGTGAGGGTAAGGGCTTCATTACTATCGAAAGGGAGAAGGATATCGCACATGTTCTTGACGCTTGCTGTGACGCAGGCGGATCTGTGGTGCTTTTGGAGTGCGTTGCAAACCTTGTTTCAAATCTGATCTTTGACGATCCGTCCTTTGATATGAAGGGTATTGATGCCAAGGCCGAATGCGAACGCATAGCCGGGATCGCTGCGGATGATATAAAAGAACTGTCCGGTAAGGTCCGGGATATGATCATCGTAACGGATGAATATGAAAGAGACGGTGAGGGCTATGATGATCCCACAAGATTTTATGTAAGAACTCTCAGCAGGACCAACGAACTTATAAAACCGTTTTGTGACGATGTTCGGGATCTGACCTGAGAATACAGCGTCACGGATGTGAGGAAATGATTTGAAAATATTCAGAAGGATTGCAATTTCATTTACCCTTTATTCGAGGATTCCTATGCCGAGATTTGAGTGGCGGGAGGATGATATGTCAACAAGTCTGGATTTCTTCCCTCTTGTGGGGGCGGTGATCGGCGCACTTGTGTGCCTCATTAACATAGGACCTGCAGCTGCTTTGAATCCGGTAGTTAGAGCTCTGGCTTCTGTTTTGATCCCGATTCTCGTTACGGGAGGATTTCATCTGGACGGATTCATGGACACATCCGATGCACTCAATTCCTACGGCGAACCCGGGAAGAAACTTGAGATCTTAAAGGATCCTCATATAGGGGCCTTTGCCGTTATATCACTGGTCAAGCTTCTGATCGCAGCTATTGCTTTTTCGGTGCTTCTCCTCACGTGGAAGGATCCGGAGCCGGAGACAGTGGTGGCATGCGGACTCATATTTGTTGTAAGCAGATGTTTATCCGGACTTACTTCACTCTTTTTCAAAAAGGCAAGAAAGAGCGGGATGCTGTCACGGGAAACGGAGAGCGGCAGAAAGGGGACAGTGGTGCTGCTGATCATCCAGCTGACCGCAGCCTCCGCGGTAATGCTCATCCTTGATCTATTCCGTGGATGTGGAATGATCGCATCGTTTGCACTTTTTACACTTTACTACAGATACAAAACTTCAAAGGAGTTCGGCGGAGTTACGGGAGATACTGCGGGATA
This sequence comes from uncultured Lachnospiraceae bacterium, assembly GCA_902761225.1. Classification (GTDB taxonomy): domain Bacteria; phylum Bacillota; class Clostridia; order Lachnospirales; family Lachnospiraceae; genus AC2028. Next base: position 60,283 of record CACWJQ010000002.1, read on the forward strand.
TTATGTGAGCATGTCGGAAACGCTTGCCTTATGTGTCACAGCAATCCTTAACATATTCCTGCCCTGAGCGTGAAAGAGTTGCCTGCGTTGAAAATGGGAGTTATGTATGGCACATAAAAAAGTCTATCTGATAAGGCATGGGATGACCCTGGGTAATTCCGAAAAGAGATATATCGGAAGGGAAAATAACGAACCGCTGTGTCCTGAGGGAATCATGGCAGTCAGAAAACTCGGGAGCAGGATACCGGATGATCTTTTGGCTGATATCGACAGGGTGTTCAGCAGTCCTCTGCAGAGAGCACTGCAAACGGCGGAGATACTTTTTCCGGGAAGGAAGATCATCTTACTGGATGACATGACCGAAACCGACTTCGGGTATTTTGAAGGAAAAAATCATGCCGAGCTTGACGGCGATGAGATCTATCAGAAGTGGATCGATTCAAACGGAGCAGATCCCATACCCGGAGCGGAGAAGAGAGAGGATCTGACGGAGAGATCCGTGAGAGCACTGATGACTGCCCTGGGTGATCTGAATTCGGATGAGAACATTGTAATAGTCTGTCACGGCGGGAATATCATGGCATCGCTGTCAGAACTGACAGGCGGCGGATATTATGACTTCATGACAGGTAACCTGGGATGCTGGCTGCTGGAGCTTGAAACTGATGATAACGGAATTGTTAAAACTTCATATCGCCGCGCTGATCTTGGGGATCCTGATGGATCAGATAATAGGAGATCCATATAATATCCCGCATCCCATCAGGTATATCGGGAATCTGATATCTGTTCTTGAAAAAAGCCTGCTGGGTAAAACAAAGGGAATCCCGGACAGAAATGCCGGAAAGGAGAAAAGGCGCGGAGTGCTCCTGTGGTTCATCGTGACCATCACAACATGCCTCATTACTTTTCTCGTACTGTTTGCGGCCTATATTATCAACAGATATCTCGGACTTGCGATCGAAGCGATACTTACCTGTTACATACTTGCGGCGAGAAGCCTTTGCAAAGAGAGTATGGCGGTATCGAAGGAGCTTAAGAAAGGAGATATTCCGGCCGCAAGATACAGCCTTTCCATGATCGTGGGAAGGGATACCGCGGAGCTGAACGGGGAAGAGATCATTAAGGCTGCGGTTGAGACTGTTTCTGAAAATACATCGGACGGAGTCATCGCACCTCTTATATACACCGCTATCGGAGGACCGGTCCTGGGCTTTTTGTACAAGGCAGTCAATACCATGGATTCAATGCTTGGCTATAAGAATGACAGGTTCGAAAACTTCGGATTCTTTGCGGCAAAAGCGGATGACGTTTTTAACTTCCTTCCCTCCAGGATCAGTGCACTCCTCATGATCGCAGGCACCCTGGTGCTGAGGTTATTCAGCAGGGATTACGATCCCGTGAGAGCTGCAACTGTATGGAAGAGGGACAGGCTGAACCACAGGTCTCCCAATTCTGCCCAGACAGAGAGCGTGTGTGCCGGAGCGCTGGGACTGAAGCTGGGAGGTCCCCATCTGTACGGCGGGGTGATGGTGGATAAGCCCTTTATCGGTGATGAGAAGAGAAAAGCAGAGATACGCGATGTGGCAAGGTCCAATAACCTCATGTTCATGACAGAAGGCATTACTGTATTTCTGATCCTCATCATATCGGCACTCATTTACATTGCATGTAATTTCTGAGAAAGAGATCTTATGAGTCACGGCGGAGATATATACAGAAACAAAGTTGATATGGATTATTCCGTCAATCTGAATCCATTGGGGACGCCTCAGGAGATAAAGGATGCACTGGTAAACTCCCTTTGCAGAAGTGCGGAATATCCCGACAGTGAGCAGAGTCTTGTCAGGAGTATCGCAGCACGGGCGGAAGGGCTCCTGCCGGAGAATGTCATGGCAGGCTGCGGTGCAACGGAGCTGTTAATGGCTGCTGTCGGATGGATCTCCCCCAAAAAGGCGCTTCTGTTTGCACCATGCTACACGGGATATGAAAGAGCATTGAAAAGCTTTGGTACGGAGATCGTATACAGATACACGGACAGGAGCAAATGCTTTGAGCTCTCTGCGGATGATCTTGAGGCGATAGAAGATGACATAGATGTCGTTATTATATGCAATCCTGTCAATCCCACCGGAAGAAACATTGCACCTGAACTGATGGAGGAGCTCTTTGAAAGAGCATGTTCTCATAATGCCAGAGTGATCCTTGATGAAAGCTTCTACCACATGTCCGAAGGATCGGAGGCCGGGTACGGAGCTGCCGGATCATCCCGCACCTCTGACCTTCTGAAAAGATATGACAATCTGCTCGTTCTAAGGTCCTTTACCAAGCTCTTTGCCGTACCAGGTATAAGAGCGGGGATACTTCTTGCATCAACGGGTGATGTCGCGGGGGTCAGAAGTTTTCTTCCGGAGTGGAATCTTCCTGTGACAAGTGAAGCTGTCGTCACTGCAGGATATGAGCTGATGGAAGAAAGCGACTTTTTGGAACGCACAATGGAGGCGGTAAGGAGCGGAAGGAAATATCTGACAGATTCCATCAAAAGCCTTGGATTAAGAGTATATGAAAGCGATACATCCTTTATCCTGTTCGAAGGCCCACGCGACCTTGGAACGAAGATGCTGGAAAAGGGAATCCTCATAAGGGAATGCTCTGATTTTGAGGGCTTATCCGAAGGCTTTTACAGGATATGCACCGGTAACGAAGATAATAACAGAAGATTCATGGAAATCCTGGGAGATAGCATTGTTTGAGAGATTAGGTCCTGCTGAAATTGAAAAGAGAAGCTTTGAGATCATCACCGAAGAGCTTGATGAAAAAGGTATAGTTCTCGATAAAGAAAACGAACCTGTAATAAAGCGCTGCATCCATACCTCTGCGGATTTTGATTATGCGGAGACTCTGTCTTTTTCAGACGGAGCGGTCAGACGGATGAAGGAGCTGGTAAGGGGCGGAGCGCTGATCGTTACGGATACCAATATGGCTCTTGCGGGGATCAACAAGAAGAAGCTTGCCATGTTCGGTGGAGAAGCCATGTGCTTTATGGCTGATGAGGAGGTTGCTGCGGAGGCTTCGGAAAGAGGGATCACCCGTGCTGCGGTATCCATGGAGAAAGCATCACGTCTTGACAGGGATGTCATATTTGCTGTGGGTAACGCCCCTACTGCACTGATCAGGCTTCACGAGATGATGGAGGAAGGTGTCTATGTTCCGAAGTTTGTGATAGGTGTTCCTGTAGGCTTTGTAAACGTTGTCTATGCCAAGGAACTGTTCCTTGATTCGGATGTTCCATATATCATCAACAGAGGAAGAAAGGGCGGGAGTAACATCTCTGCCGCAATATGCAATGCCGTTTTGTATGATATGTAAGGATCGACTCATATGAGAAAAGGCTTTACCACCGGAAGCTGTGCCGCTGCCGCATCCAAGGCTGCCGCATATATGCTCCTTTCCGGAACAGTGAAAAACAAAATAGAGATCACCACACCTGCGGGGATCATATACAGTCCGGATATCGAGGATATAACAAGGGGAGAGAACTTTGTGAAATGCGCCGTCCGCAAGGATGCGGGTGATGATCCCGATGTCACGGGAGGGAGCCTTGTATATGCAAAGGTCAGTTTTCCCGAAGTGGGATCCGGACCGGATGATGCAAGGTCAGAGCATGCTGTGATGGATAAGCTGACTGAGAATGACGAATGCAGGGTCCGTATTTCAGGTGGTGAGGGAGTCGGGACAGTGACCCGTCCCGGCCTTGACCAGCCGGTGGGTAACGCTGCCATCAACTCTGTTCCGAGAAAAATGATCACGGAAGAAGTCATGCAGGTGATGGAACTGCTGGATCATGACGGAAGTCTTGATGTCGAGATCTCGGTCCCGGGCGGAGAGGAGATCGCACTTAAGACCTTCAACCCGAGGCTGGGTATCGAAGGCGGGATATCCATCATCGGAACAACCGGAATAGTGGAGCCTATGAGCACCAGGGCTCTTCTCGATACCATCAGGGTCGAATTAAACCAGCTGAAGGAAATGGGAGCTCCTGTAGCGGTGGTGTCACCCGGCAATTACGGACTTGATTTCATGAAAGATACCTACGGTTTTGATCTGGACCGTGCCGTAAAGTGTTCCAACTACATCGGGGATACCATAGATATGGCCTGTGAGATCGGATTTGATAAGATGCTGCTCTGCGGACATATCGGCAAGCTGATCAAGGTATCCGGCGGGATAATGAACACACATTCAAGGGAGGGTGACTGCAGGATGGAACTGATGGCTGCAGCAGCTGTCAGATGCGGAGCGGATAAGGATTCTCTGAACCGGATACTTGACTGTGTGGCAACCGAGGAAGCCATAGACATTCTTGAAAAAGAAAACATCAGAAATGAATGCTTTGAATATATAACGGATAAGATCTCGTTTTATCTGAATAAGAGAGGCGCCGGACGTATTAAAGTGGAGTGCATGATCTATGCAAATGCATACGGCCTCCTTGGTAAGACGGCTGAGGCGGAAGCGTTTTTGGAAGAAGCGAAAAGAGAGATAAAGGCATGATCGATTTTGTGGGAGCAGGTCCCGGAGCCGTTGATCTGATAACGGTCAGGGGAATGGAACTTATCAGAAAAGCAGATGTGATCATCTATGCGGGAAGCCTTGTGAATCCCGCCCTTCTTGAATATGCTCAGGAGGGCACTGAGATCCATGACAGTTCACGGATGACTCTCGAGGAGGTCCTGGATGTGATGACCCGTGCAGAGAGTGAGGGCAGGAGAACGGTCAGACTTCATACCGGGGATGCCAGCATATATGGTGCGATAAGGGAGCAGATGGATGAGCTGGATAAGAGAGGGATCCCCTACAGGACCTGTCCGGGGGTGAGCGCTGCTTTCGGTGCCGCTGCGTCCCTGAATCTTGAATATACTCTCCCCGGAGTTTCACAGACACTGATCATCACAAGGATGGAGGGCAGGACCGCAGTTCCTGAGAATGAGAGGATCGAGCTTCTGGCATCCCACGGTTCATCAATGGCGATATACCTGAGCGCCGGAATGCTGAAAGAACTTGCGAGGCGCCTGGTGGCGGGAGGTTATGCAGAGGACACTCCCGTGGCGGTCGTGTACAAAGCAACATGGCCGGATGAAAAGAGGATCATCTGCACTCTTAAGACCATGGCGGATGAGGCGGAGAAGGCCGGTGTAAGAAAGACCGCCGTGGTACTGGTCGGAAATGTCATAGTAAATTCCGGTTACGAGAGATCAAAACTGTACGACCCTTCATTTACGACAGAATTCAGGCAGGCAAAAGAATGAAAAGACTTGCGGTATGTTTTTCGGCGCGCGGTGCCGGGATAATAGAAAAGCTCTCTGAGGAGTGCAGTAAGAAGGAACTTACGCCCCTTGTTCCCTATGCGATCACTGCGTCCGCAGATATCCCTGAAGGCTTTATACGTCCTGATGAGGATGTGTATAAATGGACCGCGGATAATTTCAGGGAAGGCAATGCCCTTATATTTGTGGGGGCCGTCGGCATAGCGGTGAGGGCTCTTTCCGGACTTCCCTCGGATAAGCTGTCCGACTGCCCTGTGGTGGTGATAGATGACGGGGGGAACTTTGTGATACCTGTTCTGTCAGGGCATGCGGGAAATGCAAACAAACTGGCTGAGATCCTGGCTTCATGCCTGGGCGCGATCCCTGTGATCACAACCTCCAGTGATGTGAACGGGGTGTTTTCCGTTGATACCTTCGCTGTGGAGAACAGGCTTAACATCTCGGACAAGGCGGGGATCAAAAGGGTTTCATCAATGGCTCTGGAAAATAAAAAGGTGACAATGTCCATCAAGGACTTTCCGCCTTCATCCCCTGTCGATGTGATCGTTGCGGATGAGACGGATGCAGAGCACCTGCTTCTGTTAAAGCCCAGGGAATATACGGTGGGGCTTGGTATGAAGAAGGACAAGGATCCTGCGGAGCTTGAGGAATTCTTTCTCCGTACTCTAAAGGATGAGGGGCTTAACCCAGACGATGTGTATGCCTTCTGCACCATTGATATCAAGGAGGATGAACCTGCTCTTATTGCACTGAGAGATAAATACAGGATACCTGTTATATCCTTTGATGCAGAGCTGCTGAGCAAGGCACCCGGTGAATTTACGGGCTCCGATTTTGTGCGCAGTACAACAGGTGTTGATAATGTGTGTGAGAGGGCGGCAGTCCTGGGATCCGGATGCGGCGAGCTTATTCTCAGGAAGAAGGCACTGAACGGAATGACAATAGCTGTCGCAAAAAGAAGGCACTGAACGGAATGATCATGGCTGTCACATAAAGACACACATGAAGGAAATGCAGATCACAGACCTTGAACTGGTATCAAAGGGGAGAACAGATATGGCTTCAGGCAGGATATATGTGGTGGGAATCGGCCCGGGTGATCCGGATGATATGACTGTAAGGGCAGTGAAAACTCTTGAGAAAAGTGACATCATTGTCGGATATAAGACATACACTGATCTGGTCAGGAAATCCTTTCCCGGAAAGGAGTATTACGAGAACGGAATGCGCGGTGAGGTGGAGAGATGCGAAAAATGTGTGGACTATGCTCTTGAGGGCAAAACAGTATCACTCATATGCAGCGGTGATTCCGGAGTCTACGGAATGGCATCGCCCCTTATAGAGACCGCTCTCAAGAGAAACTTTACGGATATCGAGGTCATACCCGGAGTTACCGCGGCACTCAGCGGAAGTGCTGTCCTTGGGGCTGCGGTCTCACACGATTTCTGTGTCATAAGTCTCAGTGATCTTCTCACTCCATGGGAAATGATAGAAAAGCGACTGATCAAAGCTGCGGAGGGAGATCTCTGCATAGCCATATATAATCCCGCCAGCAGAAACAGGCCGGACCACCTGAAGAAGGCATGCAGCATCCTGCTTTCGGTCCTGTCTCCGGATACTTCATGCGGATATGTGAGGAACATCGGAAGAGATGGCATGGAGAAGAAACTCTGCACTCTGGCTGAACTGGCAGATGAGGAAGCCGATATGTTCGTGACAGTATTTATCGGCAACTCAAGGACACGTATAGCGGACGATATGCTCATAACACCGAGAGGATACGATATATGACTGAATGCATTATTTTCTCCGGAACAACAGAAGGAAGGATCATTTCAGATGCTTTATCAGTACATGGGATAAAGCATATTGTCTGCGTTGCGGGAACATACGGTGAGGAGATGATGAAGGAGGATGCCGGACGTACTGTTCATGTGGGCAGGATGGATGAGCCGCAGATGGAGGAGTTCTTCAGATCCTGCGGTTTGGCTAAAGACGCTGTCATCATTGATGCTACCCATCCCTATGCTTCTGAAGTTACTGCCAACATAAAGGCCTCATGCGAACAATGCGGGCTGAAATATGTAAGGGTTGTCCGCTCGGGTGATGAAGACTGTGCCGCAGGCTTTCCGAGATATGCAAATGCGGAGGATGCGGCAAGAGCCCTTGATAAGACTGATTCGAACATACTGCTCACTACGGGAAGCAAGGAGCTGGGGGTATATTCGGCAAACGTATCTCCGGAGGTTCTCTCAAGGACATATGTCAGGGTGCTGCCTTCCGAAGAGAGTCTTAAGATCTGTGAAGAATGCGGGATAGAAAGATCCCATATAATAGCGATGCACGGACCGTTTTCCAGGGAAATGAACGCTGCCACCATCAGGCAGTTTTCCATAGGACACCTCCTGACCAAGGAGAGCGGTGCTGCAGGAGGGTTTGAAGAGAAGATACTGGCAGCACGTGATGAGGGTATCATTGCACATATCATAGAAAGACCCTCCGAAGAGGAGGGCATCAGCGCACAGGCTGCCATATCAATGATGATAAGCAGTACAGACCCCGTTATGAAGATCACCATCGCCGGAATTGGTATGGGAAATGTTTCTTCCATGACGGCTGAAGTGCGTGAGGCTATAAATGACGCAGATGTCATATTCGGGGCGGAGCGCCTTATTGAAGGTATCGTGGATAAAAAGACTTATCCTCTGTATCTTGCAGGAGATATACTGCCGGTCCTTGAATCTGAAAATCCTCTCAGGCCGGTCATATTGTTTTCCGGTGATACGGGCTTTTACAGCGGTGCACGCAGGATGATCGCAGCACTGAATGAATGGAGGAAGGATGCAGACATAAGAGTTCTTCCGGGCATCTCTTCGGTTTCCTATCTGGCATCAAGACTTGGCATATCCTATGAAAGAGCGGTTCTGACTTCTCTTCATGGGAAAAATGATGATAAGAACATATCCGGACTGATACATAAGCTTAAGTACACCCCCGAAGTATTCACTCTTTTATCAGGCGGCTCCGATGTGAGGAGGATTGCTGCCGCGATGAAGGATGCGGGCATAGACGGACTGATATACGCAGGAGTGGATCTTTCCTACGAAGATGAGAGGATAGTGACCATGACTCCAGATGAAGCACTCGTCTCCGAATACTCCGGTATGGTTACCGCGTATATCACAAACAATGCTCCCAAGGCAAGGCCTCTTATCCCTGTTATCAGGGACTGCGATATGATAAGAGGGGATGTTCCCATGACCAAGGAATGCATCCGTCACGAGAGCATTATAAGGCTCGGACTCTGTGAGGGAGAGGTTATGTATGATGTGGGCGGAGGGACCGGTTCCGTATCCATAGAAGCTGCATCACTGTCACCGGAACTGAAAGTATACGTCATCGAGAGAAAAGCTGAAGCGGTGGACCTTATCAGGGAGAATATCAAAAAGGCCGGGCTGGGTAATATAGAGGTTGTGGAAGGGGAGGCACCCGATGCCTTCGAGGGACTTCCCTCACCTGACAGAGTCTTTATCGGCGGAAGCGGCGGAAGACTATCTGAGATCATCGGGACTCTTTCAGGCAGAAAAAAGGGTATCACCTATGTCATCAATGCGGTCAGTCTTGAGACCTGTGATGAGGTAAGAAAGCTGTTTTCGGAATACGGAATACAGGATGAGGAGATACTGCAGATTTCTGTCACGGGTGTCAGAAAAGCGGGAGAACATCACCTGATGAACGCACAGAATCCGGTGTGGATATTTACTTTTAAGTTATGATGAAAAAGAGTTCATGTAAAGAGATAAACAGGATAATGATCGCGGGAATGACAAGCGGCAGCGGAAAGACCACTCTCACCTGTGCATTTCTGAGATGTCTTCAGAAAAGAGGTCTGGATCCAAGATCCTTCAAATGCGGTCCCGATTATATCGATCCCATGTTCCACGGCAAGGTGCTGGGGATAGAGAGCAGGAACCTCGATATGTTCTTCATGGGAGAGGAGAGGCTGAGAAAGACGCTTTCGAAGGCTGAAGGGGGATATGCGGTGATCGAAGGAGTCATGGGAGTGTATGACGGAAACGATCCTTCTTCTGCAGCGGGTTCATGTTATGAGGTCGCAGCTGTAACCTCAACACCCATTGTTCTCACAGTAAATGCCGGCGGGGTGGGCAGGACTGTTATCTCCATGATCATGGGGGTGCTGTCGGATGATGTGCATTCCCTGATAAAAGGGATCATCCTGAACAATATGTCCGGCGGATATTACAAAATGCTCCTTCCGGAACTGGAAAAGAGCATTGGCGGGATAAGGCCTGATGTAAAGATACTGGGGGCGTTCCCAAAGACTAAGGGTATTGATTTTGAGAGCAGGCATCTGGGACTTAAGCTCCCCGGGGAATCGGATGATACACTTGGCAGGATCGAATACGCTGCTGAAGTGTTTGATGAAAATATCGATGTTGATGCCATGATCGGCCTGATGCGAAGTGCTCCGGATATCACTGTCCCAAACATGACGGATACTTATGAAAATGCATCCGCAGTATGCAGTGGTACCCTTTCCGATCCGGGTTTTTCCGGCACAGACCTTACACTTGCCGTGGCGCTTGATGATGCATTCTGTTTTTATTACCGTGATAATATAGAGATGTTTGAGGAAAGAGGAGTTAAGGTTAAATATTTTTCTCCCCTTGATGATGAGTGCGTTCCGGAGGATGCTGACGGTATTCTGATCGGAGGAGGATATCCGGAACTGTATCTTGACAGACTGTGTGCCAATAAGTCCATGATGACATCCCTGAAGGAATTGATATGCAGTGGAATCCCATCGCTTGCAGAGTGCGGTGGTTTCATGTACCTTGGAAGGGCTGTGGAGGATGCTGATGGGAAGGTGTATGAGACTGTGGGAGCCTATGAAGGCATAAGTAAGTTTACCGGACGAAGCGTGAGATTCGGGTATATGCTGATCCTGGATGCGGATGTGCCTGACAGTCTCGTAAAGTGCATGAAGGGACTTAAGGGGCACGAATTTCATTATTACGATTCTGATATGAACGGTGATGCCTGTACCGCCAAAAAGCCCTTCAGGGATACACAGTGGAAATGCATCATAGATCAGAACAACGGCATCTGGGGATTTCCGCATTTCTATTACGGATCCGCACCTGCATTTGTTGACGCTTTTATTGTGAGGATGAGAGAGGTCAGGGATGGAAAATTCAAGTAAATTTTTTGCAAATAAGGAATGTTCATATTATCCCTGCCACAGGATCGAAGGTGACATGAACTGCCTTTTCTGCTTTTGTCCGCTCTATAATCTTGCCTGTCCGGGAAATTATACTATAATCGATAAAGGGGACAGGAAGATAAAGAGCTGCAAGAATTGCAATTTTCCTCATGTTCCCGGCAATTACGATAAGGTGATGGAGTATCTCAGAGCACGCGGCAGAGAAACGGCAGGCGGCTCCGACAGGGACGATAAATGAAGTTTTCCGTTATAATAGTTTCTCTCAATCCGGGAGAAAAACTGATACAGACTGTAAGATCCGCGCTTTCACAAAAGGATGCGGATATTGAGATCATCATAAAAGACGGTGGTTCGAAGGACGGATCCCTCGGCGCTGTCAGGGAACTGATGTCAGATGGTACAGATACCGCAGTCACTGCAGGAACTGCCCCTTCCTCGGGCGATGGCGCTGACCATGCAAAAGCCGCATCGGTAATAAGGATCATAGAGCGTAAGGATACCGGGATATACGACGGAATGAACCAGGCCATAACAGAGGCTTCGGGTGATCATCTCATCTTCATGAACTGCGGAGACTATTTCTATGATGATATGGTGCTGGCGCGGTTTGAAAAGGCGGCAGCAGAGTATATCTCTTCCCATGGAGCACCCTCTGATGATAAGCCGCTAATACTCTACGGCAGCAGGTATTCTTCCATCACAAAAAGTGTCGAGTATATCTCTCCTAAGATCACTCCTCTTGTCTGCTACAGGAATATCCCCTGCCATCAGGCCATGCTCTACTCGAAGGAGTGTTTTTCAAAGAGACTTTTCAGACCTGAGTATAAGGTCAGGGCAGATTATGAGCATTTCCTTTGGTCGGTCCTCAGGAACAATACCTCTGCCGTATATGTTGATGAGCCTGTATGCCGCTACGAGGGCGGAGGTTATTCCGATAACCCTAAGCAGGCGAAGAGGTCAGCTGATGAACATAAAGAGATCACGGGAATGTATCTCACGAAGTGGCAGCTTTTCTATTGCAGGCTTTATATGATAGTAACCCTCCAGCCGCTGCGCAAAAAACTCTCCTCGGGCCGCCTGTCGGGTGTGTATAATTCCATTGTGAAAAAGATATACCGCAGATGATCTTCCGAAACCGGGAGAGCTTCTGAAAATGACTTCTGAAAATGATTTCTGAAAATGTTTTAAATATCCGCTAAATATTTCAATATATTCTCCGATATATGTTCTATAGGGAGAGAGTCGTAAATTTCGCACGGATGCAATCACAGTGTATCCGTGCGTTTTTATTTGTCGGCTCCGGAAAATGTTTTACAAAGAAAACAAAAAATATTGTAAATCCCGCACAATATCGGATATAATGAATTGATTATACGTAAATTTAAGAATATATCCGAAAGGGGTTTACATAATGGCAGCATTAGATATAGGTATCGATCTGGGAACGGCTTCCGTTCTCGTATATATAAAGGGCAAGGGCGTTGTGCTCAAGGAGCCTTCGGTTGTTGCGATCGACAAGAATACCAAGAAGGTAAAGGCAATCGGCGAGGATGCAAGACTGATGCTCGGAAGGACACCTGCCAATATCGTGGCGGTAAGACCGCTCAAGCAGGGAGTTATCTCAGATTACCAGGTCACCGAGAAGATGATGAAGTACTTCGTTCAGAAGGCTGTCGGACACAGACTTCTGAGAAAGCCCAGGATCGCGGTCTGCGTACCCAGCGGAGTTACCGAAGTCGAGAAGAAGGCGGTCGAGGATGCGGCTTACCAGGTTGGTGCCAGGGAGACTCTCATCATTGAAGAGCCCATCGCGGCAGCTATCGGAGCAGGCATCGACATATCGAAGCCCTGTGGCAACATGATCGTTGATATCGGTGGCGGAACCACGGATATCGCAGTCATCTCCCTCGGCAGTGCCGTGGAGAGTACATCACTCAAGGTTGCGGGCGATGACTTCAACGACGCCATCGTCAAGTACATGAGAAAGAACCACAGTCTCAGCATAGGTGAGAGAACCGCTGAGGATGTTAAGATCAAGATAGGAACCTGCTTCAGAAGACCTGAAGTAGATAAGATGGAGGTGAAGGGACGTCACATCGTAAAGGGACTTCCCACATCCATCGAAGTTACCAGCGAGGAGATGGAAGAGGCACTCGAGGATTCCACCAACATGATAGTTGATGCCATCCATTCCGTACTTGAGAGAACTCCCCCCGAACTTTCCGCAGATATCGCGGACAGAGGCATCGTGCTTACCGGAGGAGGAGCCCTGCTGAGAGGACTCGAGGATCTGATCACCGACAGGACCGGCATCACCACCATGACTGCGGAGGATCCCATGACCGCGGTTGCCATCGGTACCGGAAAGTATGTGGAGTTCATCTCCGCTTTCAGAAGCTCCATAGAGTAAGAAAAGAGGTTATATGGTCAAAGGATTATACACAGCCTATACCGGAATGATCAACGAACAGAACCGCATGGATGTTCTGAGTAACAACATGGCCAATGTCACCACCGTGGGCTACAAGAAGGAGGGCGCAACAAGCCAGTCCTTTGACGAGGTGCTTGACCTTAAGATCAAGGATTCCACTGCCGGATATAATCTTGCGACCAGAGAGGGCTATAACAGCCGCGGTGTCAAGATAGGTGAGAACTATGTTGACTGGTCACAGGGCGGATTCAGGATCACAGGCAACACCTATGACCTGGCCCTTGGCGGAAACGGATTCTTTGCGGTGGAATTCACCAATAAATCCGGAGAGACCAGTACCAAGTATTCAAGGGCAGGAGAATTCCAGCTTAACAGCGCCGGTAACATTGTGACACATGAAGGAGATTATCTCCTGGATACAGCCGGAAGACATATAACCGTGGATCCTCTCAAGGAGACCACCATTGACAGGCAGGGAAGGGTCATGCAGGACGGCAGGACCATAGCCACGATCCAGGTTCAGGATTTTGAGAATTACGATTATCTGAAAAAATACGGTGAGACATATTACGAGCCCATAGAGGGTGCCAGGTTCAAGAATGCGGACGGACAGATCTACAGCGGATACCTGGAGGCATCCAATGTTTCTACGGTAACGGAGATGGTCAATCTCATTACCATTTCAAGACAGTACGAAAGTAACCAGAAGGTTATCCAGACGATCGATTCAACTCTTGAAAAGGCAGTCAACCAGGTAGGCAGAGTATGAATGCATTAAGCGGGCGATGATAAGGAGGAAGATATGGTCAGAAGTTTATGGACAGGCGCGACAGGAATGCTGGCACAGCAGACCAGCCTTGATAACATTGCCAATAATCTCGCGAATGTCAATACCACAGGATTCAAGTCCCAGAGTATTGAGTTCAAGAATCTTCTGTATCAGACGATGCAGACCAAGACCACATCCGCTAACGGTGACACCAAGCCCGGAAATGCACAGGTTGGTCTCGGAACAAGAGTATCTTCCCTCAATACAAGCTTTACCCAGGGCGCATTTTTTGCATCCGAGAGTGATACCGCCTTTGCCATCGGCGGAGAGGGATTCTTCGGTATCAAGGGCGGGGACGGCAAGACCTATTACACCAGAAACGGTAATTTCGGCTGGACTCTTGCATCAAACGGCGGCAATATGCTGGCAACCACCGACGGAAATCCTGTTCTCGACACAAAAGGAAATCCCATCATTCTCGACCAGAAGTACACAACAAGCCGTATAACAGTTACCAAAGACGGAGAGATCTGTTATCCCGATGAGAATAACAATCCCAAGTCACTCGGTATCACCATAGGACTGTGGCAGTTCAATAATCCCAACGGTCTTTCAAGGGAAGGAGATACTCTTTTTGAGGAGACTGCCGCAAGCGGAAGAGCCGTTAATGAATACAATAACAGGAATCTGACAAAGAGCACCATCAATCAGGGATATCTGGAAGGCTCCAATGTACAGGTTGCGGATGAGATGGTCAATATGATCACCACACAGAGAGCCTATGAGCTTAATTCCAGAGTCATCACCACCTCTGATTCGATGCTTGATACAGCCAATAATCTCAGGAGGTAACCTGAATGGATATCTCTAATATCTCAAGTCTTACGGATTATTATACTTCCGTTACGGGTGAAGCCGGGGCGACTGAACTTGCAAGAAGCCTTTCCGGAAAAGCGGAGAACGCATCCACGGACGATGAACTGATGGATGTGTGCAAACAGTTTGAGAGCTATATGCTGGAGCAGGTGTTCAAGCATATGGATAAGACCGTTATGAGGAGTAATGACGGTAAGGATGCATCTACGGAGAATCTTGTTGATTACTTCAGAAGCCAGAGCATCCAGGAGCTGGCATCCCAGTCCACTGAAAAACAGGGACTCGGAATCGCACAGCAGCTGTATGAACAGCTCAGGCGCAATTACGGATTGGATGAAAATTCCATTCCCGCTGACCAGGTTGTTAACCTGAAGCCGGCAAAATAATAAGACAAGCATTTGACGGCCCGTGAACGTCAATATGTTTTTCAAGGAAGCGTGATCACGCAGATCATGTCTGCAGAGCAGGCGCTGTACCTGTGCCCTGCCCTCTGCAGGGATCCCATGGAGCCTTGAGATACATATTAACGCCCGCGGGCCTGTTTCATGGTGAAGGCGGTAACTGAATGTGCCGTCTGCAGATATTATCGGTTATGGGAGAGCGATTTGGATTTTTTGGACAGAAATGAAAACACAATAAAGGGTACGGTAAAGCGTATCTATTTTGAAAAGCGTGAGACCGGATACAAAGCCGTTCTTA
Organism: uncultured Lachnospiraceae bacterium; assembly: GCA_902761225.1. Classification (GTDB taxonomy): domain Bacteria; phylum Bacillota; class Clostridia; order Lachnospirales; family Lachnospiraceae; genus AC2028. Next base: position 75,630 of record CACWJQ010000002.1, read on the forward strand.
TATCCGGCGAGGAGGATGATGACACGGTTGTCGGAAAGATGCCGGATGTATCCGTGGGGGACACCATAGAAGCCACGGGAAGTTACATTGATCATCCCAGGTTCGGCATTCAGTTTAAGGCGGATTCCTATCGCATAATCCCGCCCTCCGATTCACAGGCAATGGAGAGATATCTTTCCTCCGGAGCGGTAGCTGGCGTCGGTGAAAAATTAGCCGCAAGGATAGTCGCCAGATTCGGTGACGATACCTTCAGGATCATCGAAGAAGAGCCGGAGAGGCTTTCTGAGATCAAGGGTATCAGCAAGAGAAAAGCAATGGAAATAGCTGTCTCCATGGAAGAAAAAAGAGATCTGCGTGATGCCATGGTGACCATGAGCGGTCTTGGCATATCCCAGTCCATGGCGGTTAAGATCTACGATAATTACGGCCCCGGATATATAGACATCATCAGGGCCAATCCATATAAACTGGCCGAGGATATAAGGGGCATAGGCTTTAAGACTGCAGATGACATTGCCACAAAACAGGGGATGGATCCGGGAAGCTCCGACAGATGTCAGGCCGGACTATTATACTGTCTTATGGAAGGGGCGGGTGAAGGCCATTGTTATCTGCCTGCAGAGGCGCTCGTAGCGGATACTGAAAGGCTGCTGGGGGACGGACACGGAGATATAGGCGGTTCCCTTGACGGTCTTGTTCACTCGGGAAAGGTAAAAAGAGACGGCGACAGGATATATCTTCCGGCATTTTATTTTGCCGAACTTGCCTGTGCAAGGATGCTCTGCGAGAAGAATATCCCCATGCTTAAGGATCTTCCGGGGCTTGATGAGAAGATAGACCGTGACGTGGAGAGGATTGCCGCGGAAAACGGGATGTATACGGATCCTCTTCAGATAAGTGCGGTAAGGGAGTGCATCAAGAACGGCCTGTTCATCCTTACCGGAGGACCGGGAACCGGTAAGACTACCACCATCAATATGATCATTGGGTATTTTATGAACCAGGGTCTTAAGATAGCTCTTGCAGCTCCCACCGGAAGGGCGGCAAAGAGGATGACGGAAGCCACAGGTTATGAAGCTACCACCATTCACAGGCTTCTCGGGGTTACCGGCATACCGGATCAGTCGGAAGGATCGGTCATATTCCAGAAGAATGCGGATGATCCCCTGGAAGCGGATGTGATAATAATCGACGAGATGTCCATGGTGGATATAATGCTGTTCAAGGCTCTGCTTTCCGCGGTGCCCATATCCTCCAGACTGGTGCTTGTAGGCGATGCATCCCAGCTTCCGAGCGTCGGCCCCGGATGCGTGCTGAACGATATCTGTGCCTGCGATTTTTTCAGGGTTGTAAAGCTTGAGAAGATATTCAGGCAGGACGAGACCAGCAATATAGTCATCAATGCACATAAGATCGACAGGGGAGAGCATATCACCCTGTCATCCTCCGTTAAGGATTTTATATTCCTTGAAAGAGATGACCCCGCCGTCATAAGACAGACCATCGGATGGATGATATCGGATAAGCTTCCGGAATACCTGCACTGCGGATCCTTTGACCTGCAGGTGCTGACCCCGGGTAAAAAGGGGAGTCTCGGAGTGGCGGAGCTCAACAGATTTCTCCAGCAGGTGCTCAATCCTCCCGCTGACAGCAGGAAAGAGTATATGTACGGCGATACTCTTTTCCGCGAGGGCGATAAGGTCATGCAGACCAGGAACGACTATAAGATGGAATGGAGTACCGATGAAAAGCTGGCATCACTTTCACAGTCGGGAACTGGAGTGTTCAACGGGGATCTCGGAAGGATAAAGTCCATAGATGAAGCCGGAAGGATACTTACGGTGCTGTTTGATGACGGAAGGGTTGCCCGGTATCCCTTTTCCGAGCTCGATGAGCTTGACCTGTCCTATGCAATGACAATCCACAAATCTCAGGGAAGCGAGTATCCTGCAGTGATAATACCGATCCTGGACCCTTCCCCGCTTCTGGTCTACAGGAACCTTCTTTATACCGGCATAACAAGGGCCAGGTCCTGCGTGGTGCTTCTGGGAAGCTCCGAGACCATAAACCGGATGATAGATACGAAAGGAAGCAATGACAGATACAGTTCGTTTACTGACAGGCTTTATGCGGCAAACGGCAGATAGGCTCATAACCCTTATATATCCTCTGAGGTGTCCTGTATGCGACAGACCCGTGCGTCCTTTCGGATGCGAGATATGTTCGGACTGCCTTGGGAAACTGAAGGGGCTTAAATCCCCTTTTTGTGAAAAGTGCGGCAAGAAGATATCCGGACAGGGCTATATATGCGTGGATTGCGGAAGGGTGCACCATGTTTTTGACAGATGCAGGAGCGCATTCGAGTATGATACCGTAAAGGCGGCCATATACAGGTTTAAGTACCTGGGACGCAGGGAATATGCACATGGTTTTGCCGTGATGACACAGAAGATACTGGCTGATTATCTGGGCGGTATAAAACCGGATGCCATAGTGCCTGTGCCCCTGTCCGGGCAAAAAGAGAGGATAAGGGGATATAACCAGGCGGGGGAGTATGCCCGCGAGCTGTCAAAGCTGCTGGATATACCTCTTCTGGATGATGCTCTGGTGCGTGTCAGAAATACCGCTCCAATGAAGCTTCTGACCCCGCAGGAGAGGCTGAAAAATTTGAAAAATGCTTTTAAGAGCGGGCAAAATGTAGTAAAATCTAAAAGTATATTATTGGTTGACGATATATACACGACCGGCGCCACGATGGATGCGTGCGCAAAGGTTCTTTTTGATGCCGGGGCAGATTCCGTATACTGTATTGCACTGGCATCCGGAAAAGGCGTCTGAACACGGAGGTGATCGGATGAACTTAAGAAACTGTAAATCCTGCGGGAAGATATTCAATTATGTTCCCGGCCTGCCGCCGATATGTCCGGCGTGCAAGCAGGAACTGGAGAATAAGTTCAAAGAGGTCAAGCTTTACATAAGGGAACACAAGGGAGTAAGTATCACAGAGGTTGCCGAAGCCTGCAATGTGGACCCCCACCAGATAAAGCAGTGGCTCAGGGATGACAGACTCGAAGTGACGGATGATTCACCGTTGCTGCTGAACTGTGAGGGATGCGGTGCCAGGATAAGATCCGGCAGATTCTGCGATAAATGCAAAGCCTCAATGACCAATTCCTTCAACAGTATAGTCAATTCCCATAAGGCTGCCCAGACACCTCAGACAAATGGGAAGAAATCGGAATCCAAGATGAGATTCCTTGATAACTGAGAATGTGTACCGATATGGTGTAGCTGTCACTTACTACCGATCCCGGTATTAATTGACAGCTATTAGGTTTGTATAACAGATACTGATATGCTCAATAAAGACAGGGTCATGCTCATGACCAGAATGGCTTCATATGAAGCCGGCGAAGGAAAAAAACATATGGATGTCGTCAGGTTCTTCAAAGGCGACTATATCGCGGTCGGGATAATCAAGGCGATCATCTGTGCGACCCTTTCTTTCGGGCTGATCCTTGGGCTGTATATCTACTACAATTTCGATGTGTTCATGGCGAATATGTATGATATGGATATACTTGCTTTTGTCAAGGATATACTGATCAGGTATGCGTGGTTCACCGGTGTCTATGTGCTTATCACATATATCGTGTGCACCATCAGATATAACATATCCCGCCGTAAGCTCAAGAGGTATTTCAAGAACCTTAAGGTGCTTAAGCGGATGTATGATTGATAAGGGATTATTATGACACAGCTTTTGGAAATCAGGGATAATATCAAGGTATTTTTCTCGAAATATGATATTTTCATCATTCCGTTCTTCAAGTTCCTTCTGGCACTGATCGCACTGCTCATGATCAATTCCAGACTTGGATATATGCAGAGACTGGATAATAAGGGAATCGTTCTTATCGTTTCGCTGGCATGTTCGTTTCTTCCCACGGGAGCGATCCTCCTGTTCGGGAGTCTGTTCTCCATGGCTCATATCTTTGCACTCTCACCCGAGGTTGCTCTTGTCGTGGTAGTGGTGTTCATGCTGATCTACCTGCTGTACCTGCGCTTTACTCCTTCGGAGTCTCTCTGCATTGTTGTGACTCCGATGCTGTTTGTTCTACATGTTCCCTATGTTGTTCCGGTTGTTATGGGACTTGTGGGAGGCCCTGCTTCTGCTCTTTCGGTTGTGTGCGGAGTCATTGTCTACTTCACGCTTCATGTAGTGACGCAGAATGCTGCCAATGTATCCGGAGATCTCTCGGATATCCTCGGACAGATCAGACTGATCATTGATTCTCTTCTGGGTAATAAGCAGATGATGGTACTTGCGGCGGCCTTTGCCATAGTCACCATCGCTGTATATATCATCAGAAGACTTCCCATTGACCATTGCTGGACCATAGCCATGATCGCAGGTGCCGTGCTGAACCTCCTTATCGTTCTCATCGGCGGACTTGTGACAAAAGCGGGCTTTTCCTTCATTGCCATACTGCTTGGATCGATCCTTGCGGTCATTGTGGGCAAGGTGATAGAGTTCTTCCGGTTCTGTGTGGACTACACGCGGACGGAACGGGTCCAGTTTGAAGATGATGAATATTACTACTACGTTAAGGCCGTTCCCAAGATGAACATCGCGGCACCGGACAGAAAGGTCAAGAATATAAACCGTTCCCACAGGAATCACAACGCCATACGCGCAAGACAGCCTGAAGAGGAATATGAAGAAGAATACGAGGAAGAGTATTATCCGGAAGAGGACGTCTGACATTCCGGTGATCTGGTAGAAGGATGCAGTTTATCGAAGAGACAATAGAATACCTGAAGAGCTTCGGTACCTACATCAGTACCATTGAGTGGCAGGATTATGCGGAGATCATCATCATCGCCGTGCTCCTTTATTACATGATGAGATGGATGCATAATACCAGAGCATGGTCCCTGATGAAGGGACTTGTTGTGATACTTGTCTTTATCATAATCGCCAATGTATTCCATATGGACACCATTCTCTGGCTGTCCAGCAATATCCTGCAGTTTGCAGTCATAGCGCTTATCGTTGTGCTGCAGCCGGAACTCAGAAAGGCCCTTGAGACTCTTGGAAAGAGCAACATAATCGGGGGACTGTTCTATTTTGTCCAGCAGAGCAATTACATGATGACCCTTTCTGAGAAGAGCATTGATGAGATTGCCAGAGCATGCTATCTGATGGGTGAAGAGAGGACCGGTGCCCTCATAGTCATTGAGAATCAGGAATCTCTTTCGAGGGTTGATGAGAGCGGTATCAAGGTGGATGCCGAGATCACATCCCAGCTTCTTCTCAATATTTTCAAGAAAAACACGCCTCTTCATGACGGAGCTGTCACTGTAAGACATAACCGTATCTCATGTGCGACCTGTTATCTTCCCCTGACTTCTTCGATGTCTCTGAGCAAGGAGTTCGGAACAAGACACAGGGCCGGACTTGGTATTTCCGAAGAATCCGATGCGATCGTCATCATAGTATCCGAAGAGACCGGAAGGATATCCGTTGCACGTGACGGTCAGCTTGAGAGGAATCTTTCAGAGACCTCTCTCAAGAGACTGCTTATGCACGCCTTCGGCGAGAACAACGAAGAGGCTGAAAAGCAGCAGGGCAAGATAAGGAGGCGCAGAAAATCATGAAGATCCTGAAGAAGATCGGCGCTGTCCTGATCAACAATCTGTGGCTCAAGATACTTGCGGTTGCGATCGCTTTCATTGTCTGGATGATAGCCGCACAGATCAATAATCCTGTAAGTACGCATACATTCAGTAATGTCAGGGTTACCCTTCTGGGTACGGATGTTCTGGAGAACGAGGGCAAGGTATATCAGATCCTGAACGGCTCCGATGTGGTGAAGGTGACGGTCAGAGCTCCTGAATCTGTTATAAGTACCATAACTGCGGCTGATATTTCTGCGGTTGCGGACCTTTCACAGATAACCGAGGACGGTACTGTTCCCATAGTCTATACATTGGACAGGGCAGAGAGCATCACCTCGGACCGTAACGAGCTCCAGGTGCTCGTTGAGGAAAAGAAGACCAAATATGTGAACATCTATTATGAGATGGTAGGATCGGTCGGAGAGGGATGCGTCGCCGGAAGAGTCAATCTTGAGAGAAACAGGATCGAGGTATCCGGTCCTAAGTCCGCCGTTGACAGAGTTTCGTACGCACAGGTGACCATCGATCTCGACGGAGCTGTTAAGACCATATCTGCGGACATGGAGGTGATCCTCTATGATGCTGATGGCCACAAGGTTGACAGTGAGAATATTGTAAAGCAGACGGATTATGTTACCACAACGGTTACGGTGCTTTCCACCAAGACTGTTCCGATCTATGCATCTGTAACGGGAGAACCTGCAGCCGGCTATATCTATCCCGATGATATCGAGGTGTTCCCCGGTGTTATCACCATAGCGGGAGATACGGGTGTGCTTAATTCCATTTCCCGTATAGATATAACGGATCCCGTTGATATCGGCGGTAAGGACGAGAATGTATTTGCCAGCTATGATATTGAAAAGTACCTCCCTGCCGGGGTGTCCGTTGAGGAACAGGGTTTTGACGGTGAGGTAACTGTAATAGCATACATAGAGAAACTCGGAGTGAAGAGCATAAATCTTCCGGAATCAAGGATAAATCTCCTGAACATACCGGAAGGATACTCCGCCGATATAATCGAGGATGGCCCCATAGTGGTAAAGCTGAGCGGTCTCAGTGCCGAACTCAATGCCATCAGTTCAGAGTCCCTCATCGGAACGGCAGAGATAGCAGCCAATAATTCCGAGAATATCTATATCGATGGTGAGGTCCTCATACTTGCGGTGAAGTTCAATCTGAGCGAGCATGTAAATGCTGAGCCTGTCTATATAAGAGTTCTGCTTACCGCAGATGCAGGTGAAGGTGCCGATACGGACGGCGATACCTGAAAGGCGGACAGGGCTTTGCACCGGAGTGCGTTTTGATTGAAAATATGCTCCTTTTTATGGTATTATATGGAGCAGAAGGATCTGAAATACAGGGGGATTTCCGGTATTGTTTTTAGGTCCGATATTGTTTGGGAAAGGGTACGGAAATGGTATCTCAGAAAGTATTGATCAAAAATCCCACCGGTCTTCATTTGAGACCTGCAGGGATACTTTGCAAGGAAGCAATGCAGTATAAGTCACTGATAACCTTCAGGTTCGGAGATGATAATACGGCAAATGCAAAATCTGTCCTCAGTGTTCTTGGCGCCTGTATAAAGTGCGGTGATGAGATAGAGTTCGTATGTGAGGGCGAAGACGAAGAGAAGGCTCTTGAGGCACTGGTTGCCGTTGTTGAGGGCGGACTCGGAGAGTGATATCCGGATATGTGATGCATGGCGGCAGGACCTGGTGTCCTGCCGTTTTTATTTCCCTGTTTTTATGGTATAATGTAACGGATTATTGACAGGTGCATTCCGCGCTGCGGATGCCCGGATCCGGAGGATGAGATGTCTGAGCTTACGGTTATAGTTCCATGCAAGAATGAAGAAGAGGCTATACCTCTTTTTTATGATGAACTGATAAGATGCACGGCATTTCTCGAAAAACGGAGCATCGCGCTAAAGGTCATATTTATTGATGACGGATCGGACGATGGAACTGTCAGTGTTGTAAGACAGCTCAACGAAAAGGATCCCAGAGTTCACCTTATCTCTTTTTCCAGAAACTTCGGCAAAGAGGCTGCGATGTATGCGGGACTTCAGGCTGCAGATTCCGATTATGCCGTTATAATGGATGCCGATCTTCAGGATCCCCCCGCACTTCTTGAGGAGATGTTCGGATATATAGATGAGGGATATGATTCCGTGGCTACGAGACGTGTCACGAGAAAAGGTGAACCTCCCATAAGGAGCTTTTTTGCCAGGAGGTTCTATAAGCTGATGAAGAAGCTGTCCGACACCGAGATCATGGACGGCGCAAGGGATTACAGACTCATGACAAGGCAGTTTGTGGATTCCGTGCTCGCCATGACGGAATATAACCGCTTCACAAAGGGTATATTCGGCTGGGTCGGATATGACACAAAATGGATCGATTACGAGAATGTTGACAGGAGCGCAGGCAAGACCAAGTGGAGCTTCTGGGGACTTGTCATGTATTCGCTTGAGGGGATCACTGCATTTTCCACAAAGCCTCTTGTACTGAGTTCACTCATAGGGATCTTTTTCTGTATTCTGGCATTTCTGATGGTTATCTTTATAATCGTCAGGAGGCTTGTTTTCGGAGATCCCGTTGCAGGATGGGCAAGTACTGTTACCATAATAGTATTTGTAAGCGGTGTTCAGTTTTTCTGTACCGGAATACTCGGTCAGTATATTGCCAAGGCTTATCTTGAAGTCAAGGAACGTCCTCTTTATCTTAAAAATGAGAAAAACTGCTTTTGACAGGTGAAGTCTGATGGCTAAAACGGTTCTTCTTATACTCTTTCTGATATTGATCGCCTTTTTTTCCGGAAGGACTCTGATGCTTGCATCGAATCTGTTTTCCGGAAAAAGAACGGACTTCTTTTCTTCGTTCTCCATCGGTACGCTGATGGTGATCCTCATTTCCTTTGTATCGCATTTTATTACCCTGACCCGGACCTCACTCCTTGGAGATGAGAAGCGCCTGTGCGGGATCATCATTGTGGCACTCATGACGGTGAGTTATTTTGCATTTGTGGTACTTACCGTTGTGACCGGCAAGAGAAAAAAAGAAGATGAAAATGCCGGAAAGAAAGCCGCAGGTTCTGCCAGGGGGTGGGTATTCTTTTGTATCGCGGCAGTGCTCTCGATACTCTGTTTTATGACGGTCGTGTCAGGAAAGCGTATAAATTCCCTCGGCGATGAAACTCTGGAAACGGTGGTAAGCTTCCTTGACAGGGATGCCATGTATTCGGCAGACCCTCTTACGGGAATGCCCTACAGGGAGGGACTTCCCGGAAAGCAGAAGATCCTGTGCCTTCCCGGAATGTATGCCGTGATGGCAAGCGCCTTTGGGACTTCGCCTGAGGTTCTGGTGCATAAGGTTATGCCGGGATTCTGGTTCGTGGCGGGTCTGGTCTCCATGATAGCCCTGTCCGGTGCGGTTTTTCGCGTAAGTGCGGACGGACTGTTTAAGAGATCTGTTTTTATCGCATCCGGGATACTTTTCATATACGCTTCAGATCTCTCGCTCTATTCGCAGGGTTTTGCTGTCCTTTCATCCATGTGGACAGGTACAGCCATAAGAATATGGGTGCTCGTGCCTGTGCTGCTGTTTCTTCTTTTTGAGAAAAAATACATCATGGCACTGCTTCCTGTTGCGTGCGAAGCCTTTATCTGCAGGACCGTTTACGGTGTAGGATTTCTGGCATGCATATATGCGGGCTGGATCCTTGTAAGCCTGATCATGGGGAGGGTGAAATGTTCAAAAGCCTCGTGATGGATTCAATCGTACATTTGAGAGAGTGCATTCTGATCAATGCATCCGTTGTCGTGTCGCTGGCTCTCGGGGCGGCATATCTTAAGATTGCAGGTAAAAGAGCGGATGGAGGAATAAGGGTATTCTATATCTGTGCTGTCCTTGCAGCTATAGCATCGCTCTGCCCTGTGACCAATGCCATACTGAGGATGATCACAGGAACATATTATGATGCTCCCGATATGTGGACCATGGTTCCTCTCATTCCTCTAGGGGCTGTGATGTGTGCTGCACTTGCCGGGGAGGTTGCCGCCGGTCTGAAGGCTGATAAGGAAAGTACCTCTTCTGAAACTCAGAAAAAAATGACTGAAGAAGCTGATATTGTTAAAGGCGGAAAGCTTAATGTCCGGGGTGTAAGGATGGCGGCCGGTGCGCTCCTTGTTGCAGCTTCGATCCTCGTTTGCGGGAGTCTTGGAAAGCCTCGGGAACAGACCCCGGGACGGCCTGAGAATTCATGTGAGATTGAAAGGGTGATCGCTGAGATGGTTTATGAGAAGAAACTTCTTGGCGGTGCCGAACAGGTCATACTTGCTCCTGATGATATGATCGCATATCTGCATACCTGTTCGGGGAATGCCATTACTTTATACGGACGTGATATGTGGGATGGGAGACTTACCAAGAACAGATACGGTCAGTATTCTCCCGAACTTATATCCATTCATGATGATATGCTCAGGATAATGGCCGGAGAGAATGTGGCTGCGGGTGATCTGTGCAGAAGGGCTTTTGAACAGGGGGCTACGGTTGTGATCCTCCCTCTCGGCGGATATGATGGATCTTCTATTGTGGAAGCCGGATATGAGATATTGTATTTTTCTACTTCTGCGGATGAAGAGAATCCTCTTCCCGGGTATATACTGGTCACGAAGGACGGCTTTGTTCTGACCTCACGATAAGTATGCAATCTGCAAATGCATATCATTTGATGATATAAATGGCGATGATCGTTCGGGGGCTGCAGACGCCGGGCCGTATCATTGATAAGAGTTTTATATTATACGTGGTAAATATGATAAGTGTAGTAGTACCTGTATATAATCTTGAAAAGTACATAACCGAGACGCTTGATTCCATACTTGCCCAGGATGTCAGCGATATGGAGATCGTACTCGTTGATGATATGAGTAAGGATTCTTCGGTGAGCATCATAAAGGAGTATTCCGCTTCCCATCCGGATGCACGGATCAGGCTTATAGAGCCCGGAACAAAGCTTAAGGCCTGCGGCGCCAGGAACCTGGGGATAAGGGAAGCCCGCGGCAGATATATCGCATTCCTTGACGGAGACGATCTGTGGGTTAAGGATAAGCTGAAGAAGCAGATGGCCTTCATGGAGAAAAACGGATGCGGGTTTTCTTTTACGGGATATGAATTTGCCGATGAGACCGGAGCCCCCATGGGCAAGAAGGTAAGAGTGCCTCTTAACATCTCATACAGACAGGCCCTGAAGAATACAACGATATTTACTTCAACAGTGATCTTTGATACGGATATCGTAAAAAAGGATGATATAGTTTTCCCCGATATCCTGTCCGAAGATACAGCGCTGTGGTTCAGACTTCTGCGCCTTGGTTACAGGGCGTGCGGTCTTGATGAGAATCTTACCATGTACCGCAGAACGGCAAACTCTCTGTCTGCAGATAAATCCGATTCTGCACGCCGCATATGGAACCTTTATCGAAAGTCCGAAGGGCTGCCGGTCCTTTACAGTGCCTGGTGCTTTATTGGCTGGGGCTTCAACGCAGTAAGGCGCAGGCTGTGATGCAGATCATATGGTCTGTATGGTATAATAAATAAGTTATGGATAAGCCTCTTATATCAGTCATAATACCTGTCTATAATGCCGCGGGTTATCTCCAGCGGTCTCTTGACAGTGTAAGTCTCCAGACATACAGAGAACTGGAGATAATCACGGTTGATGACGGCTCGAAGGATGAGAGTCTCAGCATTCTTGAAAGCTATGCGGCCCAGGATCACAGGTTCAGGGCTATCCATAAGGAAAACGGCGGATCCTCATCTGCGAGAAATGCCGGCCTGAAGGTTGCCTCAGGGGATTATGTGGGCTTCATGGATGCGGATGACTATATAGAGTCCGATATGTATGAGAATCTGCTCAGGGCATATGACGAAGATGCTGACGCAGATGTCACACAGATCCTCTCATGCGAGGAGGACGAGAGCGGAAGACAGGTAAAGGCCTTCGGTGAGGGATTTGATACCTCCGAAAGCTTTTCAGGAAGGGAATTCTTCCGGACACTTCTGCTTCATACCGGCGACAGTTCCTTCTGTACCAAGCTTTTCAGGAGAGACTTTATCGAGGGATTTTCTTTTTCCGAAGGAAGACTTAACGAGGATTTCGAGCTCCTTGTAAAGATGAGTGAGGAGATAAGAAGCCTCCATGTGTGCAGGAAGCCGGGATATCACATAATCCTGAGATCACAGAGTAATACCAGAGGGGATTATAATCAGCCCTTCTATGAGAATGTGATGGAAAATGCCGAGAAGATGCTTGCGCTTACTTCGGAAAAGTATCCGGATCTTAAGGCTGAAGCAATACATTTTTATCTTATGCAGGCCATGTGGTTCCTTCTTCACATTCCTTCTGCTGAAATGAGGGATGATAACCGTCTGTATACATCGGTTATGAAGAGGGTCAGGCAGTACAGGGGAAGCATAGGGAAGGACCAATACCTTCAGCCGAAGGCTAAGAGGAATCTGCTTATCCTTGCGTATCTTCCGGCAAGGACGATAAAGAAAATGCACGAATCGATCAAGGGCCGCTCATGACATACGTAAATATACTTTTAAAGGCTCCGGAGAATTGAACATGATCTTAAATGAAGAACAATATAAAAAAGCACAGTTCAGGGAGAGTACCAAGAGACTTATAAATCTCCTGTTCATACTTGTATGCATAGGCCTGGAGGTTGGCATATTTGCGTATCACTGGATCTTTCATTTCCAGTACAGCGTTGTTGAACCCCTCAGACATTTCTGGTTCAAGGGCCATTTGCTGGAGATCACCATATACGGAGTTATCCTCCTGATGTTCTCAAGCATGTACGGAGGAATAAGACTCGGGTATCTTAAGAATTCCGAGATCGTATTTTCACAGATGTTCGCAACACTCCTTTCGGAGATACTGATCTACGGCGAGCTCTCACTCATGGCTTTCGAGCTGTTCAGACTTCACTATTTTATCTACATGATAGTGGAACAGCTGGTGGTCGTGGCAGTCTATATCCCCATAGCCAATAAGATCTACAGGCATATATTCCCTCCCAGAAAGCTGCTCCTCATCTATGGTTCGAGGAACCCGGATGAGCTGAAGTCCAAGTTCGAGACCAGAAGAGATAAATATGTGATCACCGACACTATATGTTCGGAAGAAGGCTATGATGCCATAGAAAAAAGGATCGCTGATGACCTTGGAGACGGCAGGTGCAACGCGGTTGTCATCGGGGATATATCGGTTACCGACCGCAAGCCCATAATAAAGTACTGTTATGCCAATTCAATAAGATTCTATATGCTTCCGAAGATCAACGATGTGATACTTCTCGGAGCTGAGGAACTGCATGTTTTCGATTCACCAATACTCCTGAACAGGGAGTATTCACTGACGGTTGAAGAGAGGGTGGTAAAGAGATTCATCGATATTCTCTTTTCCCTTATCCTGATAATCCTGTCCTCGCCCTTTATGCTTCTTACTGCGATCGCAGTCAAGGCCTGCGACGGAGGTCCTGTGCTGTATAAGCAGATCAGATGTACCAGGGGAGCCAGGAAGTTCACCATATACAAGTTCAGATCCATGAGGATCGATGCGGAAAAGGACGGTGTTGCAAGACTTGCCAGCAAGGGCGATTCACGTATCACACCGGTCGGAAAGTTCATCAGAAAGGTCAGGCTTGATGAACTTCCCCAGCTGTTCAACATACTTAAGGGTGACATGTCCTTCATAGGTCCCAGGCCCGAGCGCCCTGAGATAATAGAACAGTACCTTGAGATAATGCCGGAATTTGCATACAGGATGAAGGTCAAGGCGGGACTTGCGGGATTTGCCCAGGTTTACGGTAAGTACAATACAACCCCCTATGACAAACTGAAGCTTGATCTTATATACATAGAAAAGTATTCCATCATGCTCGATCTTAAGCTGATGCTTCTTACGCTCAAGGTTCTCTTCTGGCCCGATTCCACCGAAGGAGTCGAGAAGGACCAGATCACTGCTCTTAAGAACGGACAGGATACCTCGCATAAGCAGGAAGATGAATAACGGACGGATGATACCGAATGAAGATTTTATGGCTTTGTAATCTGATCATACCCCAGGCTGCAGAAAAGCTTGGAATAAAGGGAATCCCCAAGGAAGGGTGGGTGGAAGGCCTGCTTGAGGCCATGAGTGAAAGACTCGGAGAACACACCCTTGCCATAGCATTTCCCGTAGGAGAAGAGCATAGCGGAGAAAGAGGATCATTTTTCCTGCACGGGGAATCAGGCCCTGAGGTTACGTATTATTGCTTTTACGAAGATACGGTTCATCCGGAAAACTATGATCCTGCTCTTGAGAACAGGATGTGCAGGATACTTGACGAGTTCAGACCTGATATCATCCACATCTTCGGTACCGAATTTCCTCATGCGCTTGCAATGAGCAGGGCTGCGGGAGATGGGAATTTTCATTATCATCCCGGAAAAGAAAAGGTTCTTATAACCTTCCAGGGTGTGTGCGCGGCCATAGCAACAGATTACATGGCATGTCTTCCTGAGAAGGTCATAGGCTATGCGACCTTCAGGGATACCGTCAAAAAGGATTCCCTGAAACAGCAGCAGGAAAAGTTCAGGCAGAGAGCGGTAAATGAACTCGAAGCGCTTAAGGGGGCCGGACATATCGGAGGTAGGACTTCCTTTGACAGGAAGTGGGCCGAAAGACTCGGAGAAAACGCAAAATATCATTATGCCGGAGAAGTGATGCGCTCTGTTTTTTATGAGCCTGTGACAGAGGACATAAAGAGAAATCCCAACACCATTTTTATCGCAGGGGCGGATTATCCTTTGAAGGGACTGCATATACTGCTTAAGGCTCTCGAAGGGACCAAATGGCCCCAGGTCAGGATAAGGATTGCCGGACAGGATATAGTTACAGCAGAATCCCTTGGCAGAAAGATCAGGATATCCGGATACGGAAAGTATCTGCAGGATCTGATAAAAAGCACGGGACTTGAAAGGAAGGTCACCTTCCTGGGACGGATCTCCGCTTCTCAGATGAGGGAGGAGTATCTGAAGTGCGGAATGTTCGTGTGTCCGTCATCCATTGAAAATTCACCCAATTCCATCGTCGAGGCTGCGCTTATGGGGGCACCTGTCATAGCATCCAGAGTCGGCGGCATTCCCGATGTTCTGGAAGATACACTGCAGTGTCTTCTTTTTGATTACAGCAGGAAATCTCTGGAGGAAACTGCAGAGAATCTTCGGAAATGCATACTTAAGGTTAAGTCTGATCCCAAAGGTGCGTCTGAGAGAGCAAGAGCCGCAAGGGCAAGGGTGCTGAGGGAACACGACCCGGAGGTTGTCGCTTCCGGAATCTTCACGATATATTCCGAAATGAACGGTAGTGATTCATGAAGGCAGTATTTGTATCCAACTACATTAATCATCATCAGATCCCCTTTTGTGAAGCCATGATAAAAACCATGGGTTCCGAAGGGGAGTTTGTATTTATCCAGACTCAGGAGATAGAGCAGGAAAGGACGGCCATGGGCTGGTCTTCGGAGCTGCCTGCATATGTGAAGTGCTCATATACGGACGATAAGGCCCATGAGGAGTGTCTTAAGTGCATTGACGATGCGGATGTGGCTTATGTGGGATGGACTACTGATACATCCCTTTACATGCCAAGGCTTAAGGCCGGGAAACTTACATTCAGGATCAGTGAGAGACTTTACAAAAAGAGTACTCTTCTTGCCTATAATCCCAGAGGACTGATGGCAAAATACAAAGAACATACCGCTTTCAGAAAGGCTCCGGTATACCTTCTGTGTGCAGGGGCTTATACAGCATCCGATTACGGTATCTTTCATGCATATGGCGGCAAAATGTTCAGATGGGGATATTTTCCCGAGCTGAAGGAATACGGAAATGATACCCCGCTTGATCTTAAATCTGCTCCGGGAAGCGAAGTCAGGATACTCTGGGCCGGAAGGTTCATAGATTGGAAGCATGCCGAAAATGCACTGTTTACCGCATCAAAGCTTATTGATGCCGGAATTCCCTTTCACATGGATGTGATAGGGACAGGCGAGATGGAAGATGAACTAAAACAGCTTGCCACTGCGCAGAGACTGATGGATCACGTATCCTTTACGGGACCCATGGCTCCTGCTTCGGTAAGGGAGTACATGGAAAAAGCCGATATATTCATCTCCACAAGTGACAGACAGGAAGGCTGGGGGGCTGTTATAAACGAGGCGATGAACAGCGGATGCTGCGTTATAGCTCCCGCTGAAGCCGGAGCAGTGCCGTATCTGATCGATAACGGTGATAACGGTTTTGTGTTCAGATCTGATGATCCTGATGAGCTTGCGGCATGCTGCATTCAGGCAGCGAGATATCCGGAGATAAGGAAAAGCTGCGGGGAAAAGGCATTTGAAACCGTGAGATATACATGGAATGCATCAGTTGCCGCTGAAAGGCTGACAGATCTTGCCCGGATGCTCATGGAAGAGTGGGGCATAGAAGAGGGCAGGTGCGGAATGCCGTCAAAGGTTCCGGGAAAAGCTGCAGAGATACCGTGGAAGACCGGCCCCTGCAGTATAGAGACCGTAAGGGATGAGAGCGTTGTAAGGGATAATGCACTTAAGTACAGATCATGATAAATGTCTGCAGATGCATTGTCTGTTATAAAGCTGAAAATGCCCGCAAGTACTAGTATGTATAAAGGGTGTTTCCGGTTATATCCTCATAAGCACTGACTATTTCATTCAGGGGAACTGCCCAGTCCCTTTCGGGGGAAACGGAGTATGCAAAGGCCATTCCGATAAGCCTTCCCTGTGCATCGAAAACAGCAGAGCCCGAATCGCCGCGGTGCAGAGTCAGAGCCATTTCTGTCTGGAGATGCGGGATAAAGTATGCAAAGTTCTGGATCTTTCTGACCAGTGTTCCGTAAGTGTAATGTTCTATCGTGCCGTCTCTGCCCATCTTTTCAAGTCCGAGTTCTATCGGATCGTCATTAAGTGAGTCCCAGTATGTCATATCGATATGAACTGTTGATATGAGCTCTTCGTACGAATCGGGAAGAGAGCTTAGAGCCACCTTTATGACAGCAACGTCATAATCATCGTCGACTCCCACTACCTTGCCGGTTGCATGGTCTCCGGTGTAAAAACAGATATCACATTCCTGGTTTTTGTTAACAACATGCTCGTTGGTGATGATATAGATCAGTCCGTTCGTGATCTGGGCGATGAAACCGGAGCCTGTTGTAATGCTTCCGTTTCTTTCGTTTATCCTGATATCCACCACTGTCGGTGTCACATCAAGAAGAGTTTCTTCAATGCCCTGATCTCTGAATACTCCATTGTCATAAATATTAATCCCGCCGAGGATGCAGTCGGTGCTTCTTGAAATATCCCTGTTACCGATCAGCTCCTGTATACCTTCGGGAGTATCTATATGTACCCATACATTTTCTCTTGCGGTAAATCCGCAGGAATCGGTCACGCTGAGAGTTAATTCCATTTCCGCAGGTTCGGTAATGCTTCGGATATCCGCGGATATGTTCACCTTGTCCGAAAGATCGCCATCGGTAAGATCATAAGCACTCACATGATCCAGGATGGATTCTCCGCATCCTATGGCATAGTAGAAATCTCTTACTTCTCCGAACTCCGGAGGAAGATCCACGACATAATCCACAGAACATCTGGAGGAATTTCCGGATGAATCGGTTGCGATTATCCAGGCGCAGTAGGTTCCGGTAAACTCGCAGCTTAGCGAACTTTTTTCCATCAGATCGGTATTGAAGATCGTCTCCACATCCGGGTCTGCATCGATCACGTTTTCGATAAGATCGTAAGGCTGCAGCTCGGTCCCCTGAACAAAATACAGCGGAGTGTCCTGCAGGATGATCTCGGGTGGGACAGTATCGGCGATTGCTATATCATAACCGAAATCCATCCAGAGATAATGGATCTTCATGGGATAGACCCCGGGTCTGCCTGTATCCACTTCACTGAAGTCGGATGATGAAAGAAGCAATGCCAGAGGACCTG
The DNA here is from genome assembly GCA_902761225.1 of uncultured Lachnospiraceae bacterium. Lineage (GTDB taxonomy): Bacteria > Bacillota > Clostridia > Lachnospirales > Lachnospiraceae > AC2028. Next base: position 93,391 of record CACWJQ010000002.1, read on the forward strand.
CATCCAGGTAATATGAAGGTTTGGTTTCAATCTCCCCGCCAAGCTCGAAGGTATAGGCTGATCTGGGTGCACTTGCATACAGAAGTAAGTATCCTGCAAAGAGCAATGCCAGGATAATGACAGGTCCCAGTATTAAGGGCAGCACCCTGTGGAACATTGAAGATCTTGAATTTACTGATGGATCTTTTTTCATTTGAAATACCGGGCCAGCTCCTGGGCCAGGAGATACCTTCCTTTTTCGTTATAATGCACTCCGTCGGGAAGAAGATACAGATAGGTCTCATCCTGCATAAATCCCATATCGTCCGTCTGCGACAGAAATTCACATCCGAGCTCTGACGCTGTCTGGGATACGGCATCACGGTAACCCTGCAGCGGTGCGGCATTTTCGGACAATACTTCTTCGCCATGAGAATAGATGTCAATATACCCCGGGGATAACAGCAGTATCCTTGCCTTCGGATATGCGGCCTGTAGTCTGCTTACGATCCCTGTAAGAGCCTGTTTATATTCCTCGGCCGGAACTCCCGAGAAATAATCATTGAGTCCGTACTCTATGATGAATATCGATCCTTCACCGTCCGTATCTGACAGTTTGTTTGAAGCCAGCCTGAATGCTCCGTAACTGTAGTGATCGGAAAAACAGGAATTGAAAAGGTCGTTGTTATCTATGCCTGTAAGATGATCGAAAGCTGTTCCCATGGGGTTTGATGGATCAGTAAGTGATACACAGCTGATGCCACCCTGACCCAGATTATAGGTTTTTGATCCTGTCATGTCGCCGAAGAATGAGGAAACTGCAGTGCCGTCTCTGTAATTGCCAAATATGGAATCTCCAAGGAAATAGATCTCATTCCCCTGCAGATCTGCGTATTTTTCACAGGTCTTCTCATAATCCTGTGAGGCTTCTATCACTGAATCCATGACGGAGTTGACCAGATCCGGTATAAGTAGATATGTGAGTTCGCCATCCGATATCTCATGGATAAGAAGGTTATCGTTGACCTCCCTGGTCAGCGGAGAGTCATATCCGTCAGTTCGGATGCAGTCGGAATACAGTACCCATTCTTCCGAAGCATGATAATAGATAAGAAGGTTTGGATGCTCGGAAGCGTTTCTTACAAATGTTATATATGACAGTCTTGCATCCTTTAATTCTTCGGCATCGAGGGAATTCCACATTTTTGCACTGTCATCCGGCAGCATGATATAGAAGGGGATCCCGGGATGATCGTCTGCAAGATCGTATAAGAATCCGAGATTCTTAAGATACAGATCCCTGTTTGAACATGACTGACGGAATATGGAATATGGTGATATTCCCAGCATGACTCTTTCCGGAAAAGAACTTTTATCCATACTGAGCGCTTCAGAGAGATATTCTTTGAACATCCTGACAGAGGAGTATGTTACCGGTGCTGTATATGTATCAAGGTCAAGATTGTTGGAAAATACTTCGCCTGTTGCGTTTGATGGATACATATATGCAATGAATACCGAGGCGTCAGGAATGACGACGTCATCGAGATATGTCCCTTTGTTCCTGCGCATGATCCCTTCTGCCTTGGGAAGCCCCTCACTGAGGCGTGCTTTGTGGACTCTGATCACTTTCATCCACAGCAGTATGCCAAGAGCTGTAAGTATAAGCACAGATAAGACCACGATTCCCGTGGTCTTCAGTATCCGTAAGATCCGTTTTTTCTTTTCGGATGTATCTTTTCTTTTGCCTTCGGTGTTATTTTTCATGCTTAATATGATATAATACACCATGTATGCGTATGTGGTTAATATCTTTTTGATCAATTGGAGCTGAAATGGACAAGATTGCCGTTCTTATACCATGTTATAACGAGGCACAGACAATTGCAAAGGTCATCGGGGATGTTAAACAGCACCTTCCCGAGGCTGTGATATATGTCTACAACAACAATTCCAAGGATGATACAGCCAGGATTGCCGAGGAAAACGGTGCGGTCGTAAGAAACGAGTATAAGCAGGGAAAAGGCAATGTCATCAGGCGTATGTTCAGGGAGATCGATGCACAGTGTTATCTCATGATAGACGGTGATGATACATATCCTCTTGAGAGTGCTCCCGAGATGGTAAAGCTTGTGCTTGAGAAGAATTCGGATATGGTGGTGGGTGACAGGCTTTCCTCCACATATTTTACGGAGAACAAAAGACCGTTCCATAATTTCGGCAATTCCCTTATGAGATGGGGTATCAATTCTCTTTTCAGGGCGGATATACGGGATATCATGACCGGATACCGTGCCATGAGTTATGATTTCGTCAAGACATTTCCGGTATTTTCCAAGGGATTCGAGATAGAGACCGAGATGACCATACATGCGGTCAATTATGATCTGCAGGTTGACAATGTGGTGGTGGAGTACCGGGACAGACCTAAGGGAAGCGAGAGCAAGCTGAACACTCTGCCGGACGGAATGAGAGTCATCAGAAAGATGCTCTCACTGTACCGCAACTATAAGCCGATGGAATTCTTCGGATTGATAGCTGCGATACTTATGCTCATCAGCCTGGTGTTCATGGTGCCGATAATCGGTGACTATGCCGTCACAGGACTTGTTCCCAGATTCCCGACACTGATCACATGCGGATTCGTGTTCATGGCAGGACTTCTTGCGCTGTTTACCGGAATGATACTTAAGATCGTGGATTCCAAGGACCGCAAGGATTTTGAATACAGACTTATGAGGATCCATGACAGATATATGAGTTCTGTCAGGAGATCCTGATTTATAAAGGTTGCATATCATGGAAAAGGTCAGTTTTATAATCCCCTGTTATCGTTCGGAAAAAACTCTTCCCGCGGTTATAGATGAGATAACTGCGAAGATGGAGGAGCTTTCCGGCAGATATGATTACGACATATTTCTGGTTAATGATGCTTCGCCTGACGGAACAGCTGAAGTTATCAGGGGGCTTTGCGAAAAAAATGAACGTATAAGAGGAATATCCTTTGCCAGGAATTTTGGGCAGCATGCCGCACTTATGGCCGGATTCAGGTATTCTGACGGTGATATCTGTGTCGCTCTTGACGATGACGGGCAGACACCGGCCGATCAGGTGGACAGACTACTTGATAAGCTTGAAGAGGGAGCGGATGTTGTCTACGCCAAATACGATCATAAGAAGCATTCGGGGTTCAGAAATTTTGGCAGCAGGGTTAATGATCTCATGCTGCGTGTGATGCTTTCCAAGCCAAAGGAGCTGTTTGTATCGAGCTATTTTGCCGTAAGGCGGTTTGTCGTCAATGACATGATAAGATACGAGAATTCATATCCCTATGTTATCGGGCTTGTGCTCCGCTCCGCGGGAAGGATCGTCAATGTTGATATAGATCACAGAGAGCGTATGGAGGGCTCCAGCGGTTACACTCTGAAGAAGCTCCTTAACCTGTGGTTCAACGGATTTACGGCATTTTCGGTGAAGCCTCTCAGGATAGCTACTTTCGTTGGAGGAGTATCAGCTGTGGTGGGTCTGTTATACGGACTGTTTGTCATAATCCGCAGACTGCTTTTCCCGAATGCGGGTGTTATGGGATTTGCCGCACTCATGAGCGCGGTGGTGTTTTTCGGAGGAATGATCCTCCTTACGCTCGGACTGATCGGAGAGTACATCGGAAGGATGTATATCAGTATGAACAATTCCCCGCAGTATGTGATACGGGACAGGTGGAATATAGATAAATAGATCCGGAAATATCGCAGCCGGAAATATACGGTATGCCGGAGTATGGATTTTATGCAGGATAATCTTATTAAAGTTAAGAAGGACAGAAGTCTCATGTGTGCGCTTGTACTGGGGCTTCTTCCTCTTGTATACGTACTTGTAAAGCTCATCATATGCAGGACACCTGTATCTCTTCTGACCTGTGAGTGGAATGACGAGCTTTTTTATTTTAAACAGGTGGAATCCATTATCGATCATGGATATCCGCTGGGATACTATGGCTTTAACGAAAGCCATGCCCTGTCCTTAAGCTTTGCTGCGTGGAGCCCTGTTCTTGTGTGGCCCTGGGTGCTTTTTGGAAGTATCTTCGGATGGACCATGAGATCCGTCTTTGTATATAACACGGTGATCTATATGATCGCACTGTTTTTGTTTGGACTTATGACTAAGCCGACGGTTAAGCAGACCGTCCTGGTCTCTGTATGGTTCTTTTCCTTTTTCCTCAATCTGAGATATCTATATTCCTGCATGCCCGAGGTGATCTGTTTTGCACATCTTCTTGTGTTCTGGGGATGCATGCTGGGGTATTTCAGGGTCCGTCAGGAGGGACTAAAGGGCGCCGGATATCTTGTGGCG